>JAESRJ010000051.1 GCA_016764715.1 Kordiimonadaceae bacterium
CAGCTTTTGCAAAAGCTGCCGCAGATTCCAAAGCTATCGGTTTTGACGGCGTCGAAATTCACGGCGCGCACGGCTATCTGCTTGATCAGTTCTTCTGGTCTGGCTTGAACGAACGTTCAGACCAGTGGGGCGGTTCGCTGGTCGCGCGCACACGTTTCGCGGCGGAGATCATCAAAGCCATTCGCGCTGAGGTCGGAGCTGATTTCCCAATCATCCTCCGCTGGTCACAGTGGAAAATGCAGGAATACGATGCGCAATTGGCTGTGAACCCAACTGAGCTGGAGCAGTTCCTTGCGCCGCTTACAGATGCAGGTGTTGATATTTTCCATTGTTCAACACGCCGTTTCTGGGACCCTGAATTTGAAGGCAGCGATCTAAACCTAGCGGGCTGGACACGCAAGTTATCCGGCCAGCCAACCATCACCGTTGGCAGCGTCGGCCTAGATGCCGCATTTGCTGAGAAAGGCCAAGCTGGCTTCAGTGAAGCGAAGAATGTCGATTTAGACAAACTGATGGCGCGCATGGAAAATGAAGAATTTGATCTGGTGGCAGTTGGCCGTGCGCTTATTGCTAACCCAGACTGGGCGAACAAAGTACGCGCTGCAGCACATGACGGGCTTGCCGCCTATACCAAAGACATGCTGACTAAACTCGCTTAAGCGATCGTTAAAAATACGAAAAAGGGTAGCGCCAGCTGTGGTAGCTGCCCTTTTTTATTTCTCAGAGCTATTCGAAGTTTCTACAGGCTTGATATCTCGCCTTACTTCAAAGCATCCAACAAATCATACTGCCCACCTTCAAGTACTGGCTTCTTAAACTGCGAGGTATCGAGATCAATTTGCTCCGCGTTCAGCTTCAGTCTGCGGCACAAGTTCTTGAAACGCTGCCGCATCAGGTCGGCTTCAAATCCATTCCCYTTCATCCGGTGTTTAAAGCGTGGATCGTTCAGTTTTCCGCCCCTTAAGGCAGACAACCTATTCAGCACGCGCTTTTTCCTATCAGGGTAATGTGCTTCCAGCCATTCGCTGAACAAGCCAGCGACTTCCTGCGGCAAGCGCAGCAATATGTAGCCTGCGTGCGTTGCACCAGCATGCGCAGCGGCCGAAAGTACAGCCTCAAGTTCGTGATCATTCAACGCCGGTATCAACGGGGCAAACATCACGCTTGTAGGCACGCCTGCGTCCGACAGTAATTTGATCGCGTCTAATCTGCGCTGCGGCGTGGAAGCCCGTGGCTCCATCAACCTTGAGAGCTTGCGGTCAAGGCTAGTTACAGAAAGCCCCACTTTGATTAGGCCTTTTTCCGCCATTGGCGCTATCAAATCTAAATCCCGCACGACGAGGCGTGATTTAGTCAGGATCGTCACGGGATGCTCGTACTTCAGCAGCACTTTCAATAGTTGACGGGTGATGCGCCGTTCTTTTTCAATCGGCTGATAGGGATCCGTATTAGTGCCCATCGCAATTGGCTGCGGGATATAGTTCTTCGCCGAAATCTCTTTTTCCAACAGCTCTGCCGCATTCGACTTAGCAAATAACTTGGTTTCGAAATCAAGCCCCGGAGACAGCCCCAAATAGGCGTGTGTCGGCCTCGCAAAACAGTAGACACAGCCATGCTCACATCCGCGGTAGGCGTTGATAGACCTATCAAACGGAATATCCGGCGACGTGTTCTTGGTGATAATGTGTTTTGCGGGTTCCTCTGTAACAACCGTGTTGATCGATGGCTTGTCTTCTTCTCGCAACCAACCATCCTGCACGGGCTCGCGTTTCAGAGCTTCGAACCGACCACTGATATTGCTGACGGATGCTCGACCGCGCATCAGCGGTTGGCGCTTTGGTCCGATCACCCACGGGGATAGCGGCGCTACATATATGTTCTTCGCATGTTCCATATACTATATATAGCATAAGAACAAAAAGAGAACAAGCTAGATGAATCTATACAAAACAGATACTTAGTTAAAAAGCTAATGCGCCCATCCGCTATATATAGATATTTTGGAAAAATGAATGAAAAAGGGCGAATCGTTTATTTGATACCCTGAATTTTGAGCGTTCCAGCTTGATAATCTTCTAACCAAATCAGGAACTCGTCTGGCGACATGGGCTTGCCGATATAATACCCTTGGACAGTGTCAGCGCCCATATCGATGGCCATTTTTAAATGTGCCTCGTCTTCAATACCTTCACAGGTGCATTTCAAACCGAGCTTGTGTGACAGATCGATTGCAGATTCTAGAATTATGCGGGCGGTTTTGTCATCGTGTGCTCGCCCAACGAACTCGCGGTCGATGATCATTTCATCAAATGGTATCGACTGAAGACGCATTAGGGATGCAAACCCTGTCCCGAAATCATCAAGTGCTAAACCAAAGCCCCGCAAGCTAAGCCGCGACATCACTTCTAGCGGTATACGCTCGTCAACAGTGAAATCAGATTCAGCGAGTTCCAAACATACCATGCTCGGCTGCACATCAAACTGTTCGGCTAGCTGGGTCACCACATCCGCAAAATCTTCTTTGCGCATGTTTTCACTTGCCACATTTATCGAAAGGCGAACCTCCTGACCCTGACGTTTCCATTTACCCTGCTGCTCGAGCGCCAGTTCAAGCATCCGGTAGGTCAGTACGTCCATATAGCCTTTTTCGCGCGCAACGCGGACGACAGCGCCTGCACCCAGCAAACCACCCCCGGGGGCTTTCCACCGGGCGAACACCTCCGCACCCGCCAATTTCCGGCTTTCTACGTCTATCTTGGGCTGAAACACGGGTGCTAACCCATCACTCATCAAGCCGCGCATAAATTCTGATTCAGCAAGAACAGTTTCACTGCCGGGCCGAGATCTTGACCGAGTTGCAGCCACTTCTGTGAGTGCCAGCGCCAATTCCTGTTTATCAATAGGTTTTGAAAGCGCGCCCAACAGATTAACGCTGTAAGCCAGCGCCATTTCGCGGGCGGAGTGGAGGATCCGAGTATCGTGGCTACTTACCAATATTACTGCCGGGTCCCAATCAAGCTCAGAAATTGCTTTAATCAAGCCAAAACCATCCATCTCAGGCATCTCAAGGTCTGTTATAATGATCTCGAAACGTTCTGTTTGAAGAATGTCTAAGGCTTGCTTGCCTGTTGCCGCGGTTGCCACATCATAATTGCTGTCCTGCAGGAACGATAACAGCATGTCCCGCACGGTAACAGAATCGTCCACAACTAAAATACGTTTACTCACACGGCCTCCTTAAAACCCGCAGGAGATGCAGACGTGATTTACGCGCCAAACATCGCCAAACAAAGCATACCCAAAACGAGTTAAGAAAAGGCTATCATCTTACGAGCAAAGATTAAATCCCTGTCTTTGCCAGACGGGGATTTCTTTTTGTAGAAACAGCTGACCAGAACCTAAGTCTTGCCAGACACTTGCGTGGTTAACCGTCCTCAGGCTTGCGGTACCGAAGCACCGGTTTCCGAGCAGCCTGTGTTTCGTCAAGCCGTTTGCGCGGTGCAAGAAAAGGTGCGCCTTCAAAGCGCCCGGTCTTCCCAGCAACTGCCTCTTCCGTTAGTCCGCGCATCGAGCGGATAAACTGATCAAGGTTATATTTGCTTTCGCTCTCCGTCGGTTCCACCAGCATCGCCCCGTGTACTACCAGCGGGAAATACATGGTCATTGGGTGATAGCCCTCGTCGATCATCGCTTTGGCAAAATCGAGTGTGGTGACCCCCGTATCCTTCAGGAAGCTATCATCAAACAAAGCTTCGTGCATGCAAGGGCCTTCAAAAGACACAGACATCAGATCTTTCAAGGACGCCAGCAGATAGTTCGCATTCAGAACAGCATCTTCCGATGCTTGTTTTAGGCCRTCACCACCGTGGCTCAGCATATAGGTAAGCGCACGAACATACATGCCCATCTGGCCGTGGAAAGCCGTTAGGCGGCCAAGTGTTGGGTCGTTTTCTGCAGGCCATTCGTGAAGTGCAAGCTTGCCGTCCTCTGAGGTTACATACGGAAGCGGCGCATGCGCCTTCAGCGCGTCAGAAAAAACCACTGGGCCAGAACCGGGGCCACCACCGCCGTGCGGTGTGGAGAATGTTTTGTGCAAATTAAAATGCATCGCATCAACACCGAGATCACCCGGGCGAACCTTGCCCATGATCGCGTTGAAATTAGCCCCGTCACAGTAGAAGAAAGCACCAGCGTCGTGGATAGCGTCCGCGATTTCTTTCACGTCGTTCTCGAACAGCCCACATGTATTGGGGTTGGTGATCATCACGGCAGCCACTGTATCATCAAGTGCCGCGATAAGAGCACCCACATCAACCCGGCCATTTTCTTTGCCCGGGATCGATTTCACTTTGTACCCACAAAAGGAAGCCGTCGCAGGGTTAGTGCCGTGAGCACTTTCGGGGCACAGAATAATCTCGCGTGCATCACCGCGCGCTTCTAGCGCTGAACGAATGGCCATCACGCCGCAAAGCTCTCCGTGAGCACCAGCTTTAGGAGATAGAGCCACAGCAGGCATGCCTGTTAGTGTCATCAGCCAATGCGAGAGCTCGTTCATCAGCTCAAGCGCGCCTTGAACCGTCGACATTGGCTGTAGGGGGTGAATATCACCAATGCCCGGCAACCTTGCGGTTTTCTCGTTAAGGCGCGGGTTATGCTTCATGGTGCAGGACCCGAGCGGGAAAACGCCCATATCAATACCGTAGTTCAAACGGCTCAGTCGCGTATAATGGCGCACTGTATCTGGCTCGGAAAGACCGGCGCAGCCAATTTCCTCAGTGCGTTCGAGCCCACCGATTGACGCTTCGAAACCGCCCAGTTCTGGCAGGTCAACGCCAGTGGTCTCAGTGTTGCCAAGTTCAAAAACCAGCGGCTCGGCTAGCCTTAGCCCCCGGTGGCCGGAATAGCTTTCAAAATCATGCGTGCTGGCTGACGCCCCACTGGGTGCAGATGGCCTACCTTGATTGTTCATGCTCATGCTAAGGCCTCCTTCAGTGCTTCTGTTAGGGCCGAAATATCTTCTTCGGTTACCATTTCTGTCGCCGCGAGTATCAGCAAGTCATCAAAGCCTGCGTTCGGCGCGAGACGTGAATATGGTACCCCTGCTAGAATTCCCTGCTCTGCCAACGTCTCAACGATCGTATCAGCGTCTTTTGGCAGACGGATTGTAAGCTCATTGAAAAAACTGCTGTTCAACACTTCAACACCGGCAATACTGGCGAGTGCGGCTTTTAGTTGCTGAGTTGTTTTATGGTTTTGCTTAGCCACGCCGCGCAGGCCTTTTTCGCCGAGCAGTGTCATATGAATGGTGAAAGCAAGCGAACACAGGCTGGAGTTGGTGCAAATGTTCGATGTCGCTTTTTCGCGGCGAATATGTTGCTCACGCGTTGAAAGCGTTAGCACGAAACCACGCTGACCGTCCGCGTCAACTGTTTCGCCGCACAAGCGGCCCGGCATCTGCCGAACGAATTTCTGGTTGGTCGCAAACAGCCCAACATAAGGCCCGCCAAAATTGAGGCCGTTGCCAATTGACTGACCTTCTCCAACCACAATATCAGCGCCCATCTCACCCGGGCTCATGATCAGGCCTAGGGACATCACTTCCGTTACGACAACAACCATCAGTGCTTTTTTGGCGTGGAGCGCTTCAGCCAGAGGCCGCAGGTCCATCACATGTCCAGCCACTGTTGGGTTTTGCACAACGACACAGCTGGTAGCATCGTCTATGCCGTCGATAAGGGCCTGTAGCTCCGCGTCTGCATCAGCGGGCTGAGCCGCCAACGCTACAATCTCATCATCCGTAAACTGGGTGGTTGTTTCCACCACAGCCCGGTAATGGGGGTGCAGGCCGCCTGCGATAATAGCGCGTTTTTTGCGCGTTACCCGGCGGGCCATCATCACGGCCTCAGCRGTKGCSGTKGAKCCGTCATACATGCTGGCGTTTGCCACATCCATGCCKGTTAGCTGCGCGACCTGTGTTTGAAAYTCRAACACATACTGYAAGGTSCCCTGGGCRATYTCRGGCTGATASGGTGTATARGCTGTCAGGAAYTCWCCGCGCTGGATCATATGATCAACAGTCGCRGGAACATGGTGCTTATAAGCGCCAGCACCTACAAAAAAYGGCACACTTCCWGCGGCCACATTTTTAGCGGCAAGGCGCGACAGGTGCCGCTCCACCTCAAGTTCAGTTTTATGACGCGGTAGATCGATTACCGGGTTCAGGTCGCCTTTCGGCACATCCATAAACAAATCATCAACGTGGCGGACACCGATTTTATCCAGCATTTGCTGGCGGTCGTCCCCTGTAAGCGGCAGATAGCGCATGCCATACTCCTTACCATGCCAAACGCCAACCTAATGCGGCGCAGGACAAAAAAAGAAACGCCAGGAAAACCCGGCGCTATACCATCTTATTCGAGACCAGCCACATATTCAGCGTAGCCTGCTTCGTCCATATAGGCATCCAGTTCGCTCGGGTCACCAATGGTCATTTTGAAAAACCAACCATCATCCATTGGGCTGCTGTTCACTTTTGCAGGCTCGCCTTCAAGCACAGCGTTGATCTCTGTAATGTTACCGGAGAGCGGCGCGTAAACTTCGCTGGCAGCTTTTACAGATTCGACCACAGCAGCGTCATCGCCTTTGCCATATGTCGCGCCAACTTCAGGCAGCTCAACAAAAACGATATCCCCAAGGGCATTCTGAGCATGGTCGGTAATACCAACCGTCGCAATATTGCCGTCGATTGACATCCATTCATGATCTTCTGAAAATTTAAGCATGTTGATCTCCTAAAAAWTGGCGCGTAGAAAAAACCGTCCGCGCGTTGGCAGTCAGCGACTATCTATTTGGCAAGTGATTTACGTTTATAACGCTGCGGTACAAACGGCGTTTTGGCTACTTTGGCCGGGTGCAGTTTTCCGCGAATGACAAGCTGAACATCCGTCCCGTCTGCAGTGAACGCTTTCGGAACAAATCCCATCGCCACCGGCCCGCCGAATGTCACACCGAAACCACCTGAGGTGATTTTTCCAATAACAGTGCCGTCCATGTCAGCGATTTCGACGCCCTCCCGTGCTGGCGCACGGCCAACTGGTAATATGCCAACGAGTGACTTCGCGGCACCGTTTTCTAGCTCGCTGAGAATGCGTTCGCTCGCAATGAAATCGCCCTCAATGCGGCGTTTCTTGCCAAGTGCGAAAGTTACATTCGCTTCTACGGGGCTGATAGTGGCGTCAAAATCATGACCAGACAGGCAAAGCCCAACTTCAAGACGCAGACTGTCGCGCGCGCCGAGGCCGATCCATTCAACATCCGAGTTACGGAGTAACAATTCGGCTARSGCRGCAGCTTCTGTTTCAGGCACTGAGATCTCGTAGCCATCTTCACCTGTGTATCCTGAACGCGAAATCCAGCACACTGCGCCTTCGAGCGTGACCATGATCGCTTCCATAAAAAACATATTTGCCACTTCAGGCGCGAGACGCGAGAGTACGGCTTCCGCTTTAGGGCCTTGCAGCGCTAGCAGCGCACGGTCCTCAAGGGGCTCAAGTGTAAGTCTCCCTTCGAAACGCTCTTCCAAAATGGCATAGTCTTTTTCTTTGCACGCAGCGTTTACAACAACATAAAGCGTGCCTTCAGGTTCGAAGGTGCGGGTGACCATCAGGTCATCTTCAATACCGCCTTCTTCGTTTAGCAGAAGCGAATAGCGCATCTTGCCGGGCTTCAGCACCGCGAGCGCGCTGGGCATAATTTCTTCGATGATTTTGGCAGGGTCGCTCCCGTCAGTAGAGCGCAGGTAACACTGCCCCATATGGGACACGTCAAAAAGGCCWGCYTTTTCACGSGTRTGGGCGTGTTCTTTCATAATACCCAGYGGGTATTGAACAGGCATCGCGTAACCAGCGAAAGGCACCATTTTACCGCCAGCGGCCACATGCATATCATAAAGAGGTGTTTTTAGTAGGGTATCGTCGGTCATCAGATTCTCCGCGCGCGCAGTTATCCAGCAAGCTGGGTTAGCGCCCCCTCTGTCACGGAACCTGAGAGATTTGACCGACCCGATATTTCTACCAGCCCGGCTTACCCCGTCGGTGAAGAATACAGATGYATYCTTGCTTTCCAGAGTGTCATTTCTCGCGCGGTCCTGTTGCCTGAGAGTTTCCGGGGCGGTTGCTCCTTCGGCGCCAGCAAAGCTGATCTCTCCCGCGCAAGTACAGCAAYTAGGCGARCCCARYTGCATGACTTGATCACGGGCCGGATCATATGCAGAAATGCCTGAGAGTCAATCACCTGTTCCTAGGAATTTGGTGGCCTTCAATCCTGACCATTTAGACAAACAAGAAAGGCCTGACGCATATGCGCCARGCCTTCAAAARTTAGACTGTYCAGTTAGCACCCAAATATTAGCGCCTCTTTTGCCGCTCCATGTTGAACAAGGCTTCTTGAGGGTCGAGCTGAAARCCGAGAAGAAGCTCATAATTATAACGCCGACTTTGTTCAATTGTCGGGATATAYTGGCCAATAACTTGGCGGCTATAGGCATAACCACTGTCATCAAAATTCAACSTYACATTAAAAATTTTCTTAGAAACAATTTGGCTATTGTCTTTCAGCACCGCTACAAAATACGGCACGGTGATTTGTTTGCCTAYCAAAGCCGGGCCAGCYTGAGCGCCAACAAAAAAGGCAACTTCCGACCGAACGTCGTCAGCCTCTTCGCAGCGGCTCTCMACATCCATAATCGACGCGGTAAATTCAACATCACCTGTTGTGGTGCCCTCGCCCTTAAATTTCGTCAGCGTTCCAACGTCACCCACCACGGCTACTGCTAAACAACGCGATACCGTCACTTCRAACGGATTGCGGTTACAAGCAGCAAGTAGCAGCAACAAGGCTGTCATTATTACCAAACGCAAAGACATAGTGACCCTTTCAGTATTTGGTCAGTAGGCACCCACTAAGACACCTCAGAATTCGCGCGATCATAAAAAGAAGACGCGCAAAGCGCAAGCCAAGTTAATAGGGGTTTTCTAATTAGATACCATGACAAAATTATGACCTATCGAGCTCGGCGCTTGACCCGCAATTATTTGGGCGTTAGCAAAGAGAAAATAAACCAACTAGGAGGCAGTCTGTTGCCCTCATCCAGCGCCATACTCAATAAGCAAAAACTGACCATTTATCTYGCGAACCCGCGTGGCTTTTGTGCGGGCGTTGACCGGGCAATAAAGATCGTAGAACTGGCCATTAGAAAATATGGGGCACCCGTTTATGTTCGGCACGAAATTGTTCATAACCGCTACGTAGTTGAAGGGCTCGAACGCCAAGGCGCGGTTTTTGTTGATGAACTTGACGAAGTACCTGATGACGCCCCGGTGGTTTTCTCAGCTCACGGCGTCGCTAAAGCGGTCCCGGCTGAAGCTGAACGTCGAAAACTAGTATATGTTGACGCGACATGTCCTCTAGTTTCCAAGGTCCATAGGCAAGTAGAGCGTCACGAAAACCGAGGCCGTCACATTTTGATGATTGGTCATGAGGGCCAYCCAGAAGTAATCGGCACAATGGGGCAAGTGCCTGTAGGCTCCATGACACTGGTTGAAACCGTGGAAGATGTGGAAAAACTAAGTTTCACTGCAGAGACAGAGCTTTCTTACGTAACACAGACAACGCTTTCCGTTGATGACACTGCTTCAATAGTAGCGCGCCTTGAAGAAAAATTCCCAACACTGCGTAGCCCGAAAAAAGAAGACATTTGTTACGCGACAACAAACCGGCAAATTGCAGTGAAAGCCATTGCCAAGCAGGCGGACAGAGTGGTGGTAATTGGATCTCCTAACAGTTCCAATAGTATGCGGTTGGTCGAAGTTGCAGAAAAAACCGGGAGCCGAGCAATGCTGGTACAACGCGCAGCCGACCTGGATTGGGCATGGCTTGAAGGCGCACAAACCGTTGGTATCTCTGCGGGAGCCAGCGCGCCAGAAGTTTTGGTTGAGGAAGTRATTGAGGCCCTTARRRYSCGCTWTGAYGCAWCGGTSGAGCTGGTWACCACAGCAGAGGAAGATGTTATTTTTAAAGTCCCTGCGATGCTAAAGGACACTGCCTAATGGCCGTTTATACGCACGTTGATGACGTCACWCTCACAGCCTTTTTAGAGGGTTTTGACGTYGGCGAGGCTGTCTCCTTTAAGGGAATAGCTGAGGGTGTGCAAAACTCTAACTTCCTGTTGGAGACCACTAAATCTCGTTTTATTTTGACGCTCTACGAGAAAAACACGGACGTCCATTCCTTGCCCTACTTCCTGAACTTGATGGAACATCTTGCAGAAAAAGGGGTGCCTGCACCRCTGCCRATCCACGACAAGARCGGYAATGCACTGCACACYATTCTAGGGAAACCAGCCTGCATGGTYAGTTTCCTCAARGGTGTAAGYCTTGACTACCCAGGTCCAATTCATTGCGCWGCCCTTGGYCARACACTGGCTAGCATGCACACTGCRTTGGCCGACTTCGAAAGCCAACGCCCAAACCAATTGTCAGTCACTGGTTGGAAAGAGTTGCTGGATATAAYCRTCGGSRAAGCCGACAGCGTCGCTCCCGGCCTCGCGAAGACCCTCCAATCTGAATATGATTTTCTWGMGGCCAATTGGCCTASCGGAYTACCMACCGGCACCATTCACGCTGATTTATTCCCAGACAATGTTCTTGTAACGGGYGACAAKATCACCGGRCTTATCGATTTCTATTTTGGCTGCACAGATATGCTGGCCTACGACATCGCTGTTTGCATAAATGCGTGGTGTTTCGACGAAAAACACGAGTTTATGGCCCCAAATGCCAAACGCCTTACGGAAATGTACGATATTACGCGCAGGCTCACACCTGCAGAAATAGATGCTCTGCCTATTCTTTGCCGCGGTGCTGCTTTCCGGTTTTTGCTTACCCGGCTTTATGATTGGTTCAACCCGGTTGAAGGCGCAAATGTGAGTTTGAAAGACCCGCTCGACTATCTAAAACGGCTGGAATTTCACCAGCAAACTAAGGATGCTGCCAGCTATGTCGTCTAAAAACAAAACTGTCACCATCTATACGGACGGCGCGTGCTCTGGCAACCCAGGCCCTGGCGGGTGGGGCGCTCTGATGATGTACGGCAGCGACGAAAAAGAAATTACCGGCGGCGAATTTCAGACCACCAATAACCGCATGGAACTTACGGCGGCCCWAGAGGCCCTGAATACGCTCAAAAGGCGCTGTACCGTAGAATTGTATACAGACAGCACCTATGTACGTGACGGCATCACCAAATGGATCGAAGGTTGGAAAGCAAAAGGCTGGAAAACCGCCGCCAAAAARCCTGTAAAAAACGAAGAYCTTTGGCGCGCCTTGGACGAAGCCGCAGCAAAGCACGACATTGAATGGAAATGGGTCAAAGGCCACGCGGGCGACCCGGGCAATGAGCGCGCAGACGAGCTTGCCAACCAAGGCATGACAATTTACAAACCGGACTACTAATCACAAATATACTGAGARGCTTAGGCTTAGACGCAACTTTCTAGAAAGCCCTATAGTGCGGTACCGCATTGCCTTGCTCTACAGGCCCAACTTCCAGCGGCCGGGCAAAACCGAAAACATCAGCCCCTTTGACTGTTTGGTCACGGCATCCCATGAGGCCGTCCCTCTGTATTATCACGCGTTTGACAGCCCCCTCGAACTCCTTACTGTCCAAACTATGGATCGTGTGTCGTAAAATTAAGGAGACAAGCCATGAGGATATTCCGGAAAGCTGCTGCTGTTTTTTTGGTAGGCTTAATGTTGGTTTCATGTGGGTCTGTCCATMGTTCAGCARGAGACCAGAGTAAAAATGTTACCATTTACCGAGACGCTTACGGCGTGCCCCATATTTACGGAAAAACGGACGGTGACGCCGCTTTTGGCATGGCCTATGCGCAGGCAGAAGATAACTTTGCGCAGCTTGAACTGAATTTCATCCTTGCGACGGGTCGCTCTGCCGWACTATTCGGCGAGGAAACTTTTATTTCGGACTGGGTCGTGAAGGCGATGGAAATCCCCGAGCTTTCGAAACGCGATTATGAAAACGCCAAGCCATCAACCAAGGCACTACTCGACGGCTACGCCGCAGGGCTTAATCATTATCTGGCCACCCACCCAAATGTTCAACCCCGCCTGCTAACGACATTTGAACCCTGGTATCCACTGGCGCTAATACGCCGGATGTATTTTGCGGGCG
>JAESRJ010000195.1 GCA_016764715.1 Kordiimonadaceae bacterium
AAAAGACGCTGGCCCTTTCCGCGCAACCATTGCTGCGTCTAAACTTGGCAGAAACAAATTTGACGCAGAAATAGAGATCCGCAAAGATGGGATGCTGCTAGCAAATGTAACGGCAGATACGTTTGACCTAAGCCCCTTGTTGAAGCGTGATGAAGATGCAGACCTTTTGTCGCCAAAAAACGTGGCAGGCGCCAAAAGCGCGAACGACACACCTACTTCAGCTTCAACCGCAGTGTTCGCGCTAAAACTCAAAGCCGATAATCTATTGCTGCTCAACGATGTGAATATGCGGAACGCCGCTTTAACGCTTGATTTTAAAAATGGCGAGCCGCAAAAGCTAGAATTCAGCGGCGCAAGTGCTGGTGGTAAAACTGTTGCGGCAATAGTGGACAGTCCTGATGAGATGAAACCTCTTTCTGTGGTCTCAACTGATGGCGGCGCGCTTCTAAGAGGTCTTGGGCTGTTTGCCCACTTCGGGGAGGGCAGTTTGACATTGGACGGTGAGGTRAAYGGTTGGGGACCCTCRCTTGAAATGCTCGGCACTTTGCGGATGCGGGATACTTATTTGGTCGCAAAAAACCGCCTTGGYCCGCTGGTTACAGAGGGGGTCGTCAACGGCGTAGATAGCTATTTGGATGACGGCGTTCTTAATTTGGATCTTGTTGATTTCCCCTTTAGCTACAAAGCYAACTTGCTCGATCTTACMGGGGTGAAGGTGAATGGGCCCACTATTGGGCTCACGGCGGAAGGTCAGTTGGAAACCAAACTTGGAAAAATAAACATAAACGGTGTTATCGTACCCGTTTACGGCTTGAACTCATTGCTCGGAAAGCTGCCGCTGATCGGCGGTTTGTTCACAGGCGGCGAGGGAAAAGGGCTATTCGGAGTAACATACCGGATTATTGGTTCAACCGACTCTCCTGAAATTCAATCCAACCCGTTATCGGCTCTCGCCCCCGGGTTTTTGCGCTTATTGTTCGAAGGCCAAAAGGGAACCATCGCAGATTTGGACGAAAGTGTTTTGAAGGCCCAAAAACCAGTGGTTACCGACAAAAGTGCCGACGAGGAACAGCAGAAAAAACAGACGTCGGGCTCTAGTGGAGGAAAATCCACGGGCAGTGAAGACAAGGCTAATGATTAGCAAGAGCGTACCTGTAATTTTCTATAGGTTTGTTTTATCGGCCAAATAGTCGCTTAGCCGTGCTCTGACTGTACCTGAGCCATAGTTGTTAGTTAGGGCAAGCGATGTGTAGTGCTTAGCCCTCTCGGCGCTGCGTCCTTCACTTTCTTCGGTACCGATTAATTTCCGCGATTTCCACGTTCCGGCAGATTTGAATGGCGTCTGGTCATCACGACGAAACCAAAAATCTCTATTGTCCAATAGCTCATATGTGCCTCACAAGTGCTGACGGAGAACACGGATGGTATTTCCGAGTGCACTAATTACTTTTTCGGTACAATGGAAACCACCCGTGCAGGGCCGCCAGATCCGCCTTCGATTTTAATGGGCAGGGCGATTAAGAGGGCGCCCGTAGGCGGTAACTGCTTAAGGTTTGTTAGGTTTTCCAAGGCCGGAATATTGGCTCCTCCTACAATTTGGTGCACCTTAAACTCAGTTGTCTTTCCGTAATCTATCGACGCGGTATCTACGCCCACCAAACCCACTTTCCGTATATTAACGAGGTACTCGATCGCCTCTACTCCGAAGCTGGGAAATCTGAGCTTGCTGGCGTCGCCAGGAGTGTCATCTCCTAAGTAGTTTTTAGTGTCCGGCCAGCGCTCGCTCCAGTCTGTCCTTAATAGAACGCTGCTGCCCGCTTTGATGTCTCCGTGTTCCGCCTCAAAGGACTTTACGTCCGCCAATGTCAGCCGGTAATCTCGGTTTGCGGCAGCCTTGCTGCCTATATTGATCACATAAACAGACGTGATGAGTTGGTTGAGGGGGATAATTTCGGCAGTGTTTTTGCCGCGAGAGAAGTGGATTGGCGCATCTAAGTGCGTGCCGCCGTGTTCTGGCATCGCAAAACTGTACGACGAATAGAAATATCCGCCCGGTGTGTCGCCGTAAGCAAGTTCTTTATGCTCGAATTTTATAGGGGAGGTCGGCCAGAAAATGGTGTCTGCGTTGTAGGCGTGGCTCAAGTCAATGATATCGCTTTTTGCAAGATCAACTACTTGAGCCTGAATTGGAACACTGAGTATTCCAATTAGAAAACCAACAACAAGGTGCGCATAGCGGTGCATAAGAAAGCCCTCCCAAAGATACGTTCTGTGAACGCTACTCTGGGAGGGCTAAAAGAGTAAAGCTTCTATGGCTTAGCCATTTCCCAAGACAACGAGGGCGTGGCGTTTTTTTCCAGCCGACAATTTGATATGCCCACCCGTCAAGTCAGAAGCCGCGACGTTAAGCTCGTCGCTTTCGACTTTAATGTCGTTGATGCGTGCGCCGCCTTGTTTGATCAGCCGTTTCACTTCGCCTTTTGAGTTCCCAAGACCCGCTTTAATAAAGAGATCTATTACGTTGATACCCGCTGTTAGCTGGTCTTCAGCAATGGCCACCGTTGGCAGGTCTGAACCAGCGCCTTTTTTCTCAAAGGTTTGTTTCGCAGTTTCGGCAGCGGCTGCCRCAGCRSMTTCACCGYGGCAGAGCGTGGTTGCTTCATTCGCCAAGATTATTTTGGCTTCGTTAATTTCAGCGCCACCAAGGGCTTCAAGCTTCGCGATCTCATCCATCGGCAAATCAGTAAACAGCTTCAAGAACTTGCCCACATCAGCGTCCTGCGTATTGCGCCAAAACTGCCAGAAATCATAAGCAGGTAAGTGATCTTCGTTGAGCCAAACAGCACCCGCGGCAGATTTCCCCATTTTCTTGCCATCAGAAGTGGTGATCAGCGGCGTCGTTAGCCCGAAAAGCTGCTGCTGGTTGACCCTGCGGCCCAGTTCCATGCCGTTGACAATATTGCCCCACTGATCGGAACCGCCCATTTGCAGCACGCAGTTATGGCGTCGGCCAAGTTCCATAAAGTCGTACGCTTGCAAGATCATGTAATTGAATTCTAGGAACGTCAGTGGTTGTTCACGTTCGAGCCGCAGCTTCACGCTGTCAAAAGTCATCATGCGGTTGATGGTGAAATGGCTGCCGATGTCGCGCAGGAAGGAGACATAGCCAAGCCCATCTAGCCAATCAGCATTATTGACCATCATCGCATCGCTCGGGCCGTCTCCCATAGTGAGGAGGCGGTCAAAAATCGTTTTGATACCGGCCATATTGTCGTTGATCTTGGCATCCGTCATCAGCTGACGCGATTCGTCTTTGCCTGACGGGTCACCAACCTTGCTGGTGCCACCACCCATCAATACAATTGGCTTATGGCCACATTTCTGTAACCAGCGCTGCATCATGATCTGGACAAGGCTGCCAACATGTAGGGACCGTGCGGTACAATCATAGCCAATATACGCGGAAATCGGGGCTTTTGCCATCTCGGCATCAAGGGCTTCCAGGTTTGTAACCTGATGAATGAAACCTCGTTCAGTGAGGATATTTAGAAAGTCCGATTTTAAATGTGTCATGCTAATTTCCGCGCAGCAATTAATTTGCCGCCACCTGTAATATTTAACTGTTTCAAGAGCCGGGTGATGTACCATAGGGTAGAGCAAAGGCAAAGCCCCAGAACCAAGGCGTCAGAGTTGGCGACGCCACAGTTTCGGCGGAGTGTGACATAGTTGATGTGTTTTTACATCTGAGTAAGGGATATTATGACGGTTCTTGGGGAAAACGGTGACGTGAAATGCGTCATTGGTTTGATGAGCGGCACTTCAATGGACGGTGTAGATGCAGCCATGATCTACACGGATGGCGTCCGTATCGAACGCATTGGGCCGTCTCTAACATTGGCGTATCCTACCGAGGTGAGAGAACGTATTCGCGAAGGCCTTAACCTTGCAGGGGGCTGTGTTAAAGGTGGCCCCGTTCCAGAGTTGATTAAGGGCCTTGAAAGCGAGCTTACGGATTGGCACGGCCATGCGATTGAAGAATTACTTTCAGTGACCGGCCAGAAGGCTGCCGACGTGGATTTAGTGGGCTTTCATGGCCAAACCCTTACCCATAGGCCTGATAAGGGCTGGACGTGGCAGATTGGTGATGGCGGTAGGCTGGCTGGCTATACTGGCATTCCTGTAGTGAATGATTTCCGAACAGCTGATGTGGAAGCTGGCGGGGAGGGGGCGCCGCTCGTGCCTTTGTACCATGCAGCGCTTCTGATGCGGGAACGCAGGCACGATACTGTGGCGATCCTCAATATTGGCGGCGTCGCGAACGTAAGCTGGGTTTCGTTTGCAGAAAGTGAAGACAATCCGCAGATGGTCTCTTTTGATACCGGGCCTGGAAACGCGATCATTGATGACTGGGCGCAAATCCACACGGGCAAGCCTTGCGATGAAGACGGTGTGCTGGCTGCACGGGGTATTAGCCACGAAGAAGTTGTTATGGGCATGATGGCCAGCCCGTATTTTGATGAAAAGCCCCCAAAGACGCTGGACCGTGATGACTTTAACATGCAGTCCGTTCGCGGGCTGTCACCCGAAGACGGGGCGGCGACACTTACTGATTTTATTGTCGAATCGATGGTTTCTGCACAAAGTTATTTTCCACGCCCGCCTGAGGCTTGGTATGTGTGTGGTGGCGGTAGACATAATCTAACACTGATGAGGCGTCTTAGGCGACGCCTTCCGGTTCTTGTGGACCCTGTAGAGGTGCTGGGGTGGCGCGGTGATGCGCTTGAGGCCGAAGCCTTTGCGTTTTTGGCGGCAAGGTCAGTGCGGGGCTTACCAACGAGCCTGCCGGGGACGACAGGCTGCAAAGAACCGGTGATGGGCGGTGTGCTGCATAAACCRATGCGGAACCCGTTCCGGGGTTAAACAGTCAGAAAAAGACTCTGTTGCATATCGACCTTTTTGCTCTCGTCTATGGCGGCTGGAATGATTGGCATGCTTGTTGTTCTTGGTTTAAGGTGCTTAGATTAGTGTATCGCCGGGGAGCCTAAAACCGATGTTTATGAAATCACTATGCTTACTTTCTGTAGTTTTTCTGATTGGCGGAGGCGCCGCCGCAATAGATAAAACTGAGCAAGACATTCTCAGCGCAATTGAAAGCGGGCTGCCGCACGCAGTAGATGTTCTCGAAAAGTCTGTGAACATTAATAGTGGCACTATGAATTTTGCTGGGGTGCGCAAAGTTGGCGCACTGTTTGACAAGGAGCTCACTGCCATCGGTTTTAAAACTGAATGGTTGGACGGGTCAGGCTTTGGCCGCTCCGGGCACTTAGTAGCCTCTTACGGCACTAAAGGGCCCAAAATTCTATTGATAGGCCATTTGGACACCGTCTTTTCTTCCGATGATGCTTTTCAGAAATTTGAACGGCTCGAAGGGAACAAAGTACGGGGGCCCGGCATAACAGACATGAAAGGCGGCGATGTTATCATGATTGCCGCGGTTAGCGCCCTGAAGTCGGCAGGTGTGTTGGACAAAGTTCAAATCAGAATTGTAATGACAGGGGATGARGAAAGCAGTGGTGCGCCTCTGTCTGGATCCAAGGATGCCCTTATTGAAGCTGCCAAGTGGGCTGATATCGCGCTGGGCTTCGAAGACGGTGATGGCAACGTAAAAACTGCAGTTATCGCACGGCGCGGTAGTGTTGCTTGGTCGCTTGATGTCACGGGCGTGGCCGCTCATAGTTCGCAGATCTTTACAGCTGACGTAGGGTACGGCGCTGTTTTTGAGGCAGCACGCGTCCTGAATGAATTTCGTGAGAAGCTGTCCACTGTTGAAAACCTTACATTCAACCCAGGGCGTATCGTAGGCGGCACGCGGATCAATGCAGGCGAGACGCCATCAACAAGTATAGCCTTTGGCAAAAACAATGTTGTTGCAAAAACCCTGCGCGTTACAGGCGGCATTCGCGCCCTGTCCCCTGCTCAGTTGCAAGATGCCAAAGAAGTTATGCAGGCGGTGGTTAATGACAATCTCGCCAAGACTACTGCCACACTAACCTTTGCAGACGGCTACCCGCCTATGGCCCCCACAGACGGTAATAGAGCCTTGTTGAGGATGTATGACGCTGTCAGCCAATCATTAGGGTATGGCCCGGTGCTAGCTGTAAACCCGCGCAAAGCAGGTGCGGCAGATATCTCGTTCACGTCAGGGTATGTTTATATGGCTTTAGACGGGCTCGGCTTGATGGGTACTGGCGGCCACACTAAAGATGAAATTGCCGATATGAATACTCTTAAGCAGAATATTGAGAAGGCGGCGCTGCTGATATACCGTTTGTCACTCACTCAGTAGAGCCAAAAAAAACGGCACCATATTGGCACCGTTTTCGTCATAACAAATTTTCATCATAGCGACGTAGGGAGGTTTTACCGTCCTACGTGTTTTCCGGATAGCCGCATGTTCAAATAGGCGTTTACAGAGGCCATAAGCGCCGGCAACTCTGTTTCAAAGAAATGGTTAGCGCCTTTAACAACATCATGCTGAATTTTGATGCCTTTTTGCGTCTTCAGCTTCTCAACTAGTTTTTGAACGGCAATTGGCGTCACTAAATCGTCATTGTCTGCTTGAATGATCAAGCCAGAAGACGGGCAGGGAGCCAAGAATGAGAAATCATAAAGGTTCGCAGGCGGTGCAACTGAGATAAAACCTTTGATCTCAGGSCGACGCATCAGAAGCTGCATGCTAATCCAAGCACCGAAAGAGAAACCCGCGACCCATGAGCCAACTGAGTTTGGGTTCATTGACTGAAGCCAATCCAGTGCGGTTGCAGCATCAGAAAGCTCGCCGATCCCGCTATCGAACTCTCCTTGGCTGCGACCTACCCCGCGAAAATTCATGCGCATTGTGGCAAACCCACGGAGCGTGAAAGCGTGATATAGATAGTAAGCAACCTTATGATCCATCGTGCCACCATACTGTGGGTGGTGGTGAAGGATCAAAGCGACTGGGGCCGTATCGGTTTTGCCGGGCTGATACCGACCTTCTAAGCGACCCGCAGGGCCATTGAAAATAATCTCGGGCATAAATATGGAATTCTTTTTTGCGCTAGCGGTTAATTTGTAATTCTAGCCGTAGTGTTACTTTAAAACATGAGAAGGATATATCGAATTTATACCATGATTCGCAAGCATTCTCGACAATCAGGTGCAAAATGGTATTGAACCGGCCCCAAATTGCCCTTAAGTGAGCAGTATGAAAGATCAAATATACCTAGATTATAACGCGACGTGCCCGATTCGGCCTGAAGTGATAGAAATTGTGGCCCACACAATGGCAACGGTAGGCAACCCAAGCTCGGTACATAGTGCCGGGCGAGCGGCGAGCGCTATTGTGGAAGAAGCTCGTGTAAAAGTGGCAGCTCTTGCTGGAGCTCGAGCGCGGGACGTGGTTTTTTGCTCCGGAGGCACTGAGGCAAATAATGCGGTGATCGCAGGGGCAGGCGCGCGCAGCCTTCTTGTCTCAACGATTGAACACGACAGCGTGCTTGCGGCAGCCAAGGTCACCGGGCTGCCGGTTTTCGAGTTGTCCGTTGATAAAAACGGCGTTCTTAAACTCGATTCGGTCGTGGCCGTTTTGGCCGATGCACCAAAGCCCGCGCTTATTTCGGTTATGTATGCCAATAACGAAACGGGCGCTCTGCAGCCTATAGAGGCCTTGTCTGTGCTAGCGAAGGCTCACGGTGCCATGCTGCACTGCGACGCTATTCAGGCGGCAGGTAAAGTGAATATTGATGCGGTTCAGATGGGCTGTAGCTATCTTACTCTGTCCAGCCACAAGATTGGCGGCCCGCAGGGTGTTGGCGCAATTGTTTTGGCTCCCACAGCGCCCATGAAGSCCACTGCTGTTGGCGGCGGACAAGAAATGGGACGGCGTTCTGGCACAGAAAACGTGGCGGGTGTTGCAGGATTTGGTGTTGCAGCGCTGAGCGCAATGGCAGCCGTTGGGGATGCTTCGCGCTTGCGGACACTGCGGGACAGATTGGAAAGCGAGCTTAAGACCTACAGCAATGATATTGAAATTGTAGCCGAGCTGGCCGAGCGGACGCCGAATACCAGCTGCATGATTTTACCGGGCGTGAAAGGCGAGACCCAGGTGATGCATTTTGATTTAGCTGGCATCTGTATYTCGTCTGGCGCCGCGTGTTCATCAGGAAAAGTTAAGGTTTCTCATGTGCTTAGAGGTATGGGTTACAGTGATGATAAAGCGATTAGTTCCGCTCGCGTTTCTTTGGGCTACGGCACAACAGAGGGCGATGTAGACGCGTTTGTCGCYGCATGGAAAAAACTTTATGACCGCACAGCTGGGCGAGCCTGATCCAGTGGAGCAACGTCCAATATATCTCGACTATCAGGCAACGACCCCGCTGGATGAACGTGTTCTGACGGCTATGTTGCCTTATCTGCGCGAGAATTTTGGGAACCCCCATAGCAGTACGCATGCTTATGGTTGGCAAGCTGAAGCCGCACTTGATATCGCACGGGAACAGGTCTCGGCATTGATCGGTGCAGCCCCTGGCGAGGTCTATTTCACCTCTGGCGCGACCGAAAGCAATAATACGATCATCAAGGGTGTGATGGATGTTTGGGGCAAAGTTCGGCCAAGATTAGTAACTGTCTGTACGGAGCATAAATGCGTGCTCGAATCTGCGCTTTATTGCCAGCGGCAAGGGTACGAGCTTGTAGTTCTGCCTGTTTTGGCCGATGGGATTGTTGATCTCGATCAGGTTGCCGAAGCCGTAGATGAGCGCACGGCGCTGGTTTCTGTAATGGCGGTGAACAATGAAATTGGCGTTATCCAGCCGCTAAAAGAAATTGGGAAGATAGCCAAAGAAAACGGCGCCTTGTTCCACAGCGATATTGCTCAGGCGTTTGGCAAAACCCCTGTTGATGTGAATAACCTTCAGCTCGATTTGGCGAGTATTTCTGGTCACAAAATTTACGGACCGAAAGGCATTGGTGCGTTTTACAAGCGCGCGGGCAGGGCAACTGCGCTTTCGCCTCTCTTTTCCGGTGGCGATCAAGAAGCTGGTTTGCGTTCTGGTACTCAGGCCCCCGCACTTGTTGCTGGGCTGGGCATGGCCGCAGAGATTGCCTTGGCTGAAATGACGGCGGACACTGAAAAATCTGTTGGCTTGAGCATGAGATTTAAACAGCGTTTGTTTGCTGCTTTACCGGGCATTCAACTCAACGGGCATGCTGAGAAGCGCATAGCTTCCAATCTGAACCTTTGTTTTCCCGGTATTGACGGCGAACTTCTGCTGGCCAATATCCGGTCACTAGCCCTTTCCAGCGGTGCTGCATGTGCGTCGGCTTTGACTGGTCCATCCTATGTGCTGGCGGCTCTTGGGCTTACCGAAACTCAAGCCAAGTCCGCCCTGCGTATTGGTATTGGGCGGTTTTCCACTGAAGTAGAGATCGATCAGGCCGTGGATGTTTTGGTTGAAGCCGTGACTAAACTGGGGGGCCTTAGGCCTTGAGTATCACCGTAACATTTGTTTCCGACGACGGAACTGAGCAAAAGACTGAAGGCGGAGCGGGTATGACCATCCTGCAGTTGGCGCAGGAAAACGGCGTTGAAATGGAAGGCGCGTGTGAAGGTAATATGGCCTGTTCAACGTGCCATGTGATTGTTGAGAAACGATTTTTTCCCAAATTGCCGACGGCTAGTGAGTATGAAGAAGACATGCTGGACCTTGCAAGCGGGCTAAGGGCCACATCCCGCCTTGGGTGCCAAATAGTGCTGGAAAAGGAACTGGACGGTATGCGGCTAACGTTGCCAAAAGAAAGCCGCAATATGCTTGGCTTATAGGCGGACGTAAGTATTTCTTTAAATTTCCGTTCAGTTGAATTATATATTGGGTGCGCCAAAGAGGTAAACTAATTATAAATCAACAAAAAATCCGGCGCGCGAGGAATATATAATGGATAAGAATAAGATTTTTTTAGGCGCTATTGGCGTCGCTTTTGTAGTGGCTGCAGCTGCTAATGCAATGTCCCCAAACTTTTATCATCAGCACGGTGAAGACTGGGATGTTCGGATCAATGACGGTGACGGGAATCGTCACGGAAATCGGCATTACGGGCGTGGTCACGGCCAGGCATCTGTAGAATTCAACGGTAAGAGCTATAAGTGCGATGCAGAAACCGGAAAAGTTGAGCTTGAGCACGAAGACGGTTCTAAAACTGTTGTAACTTGCGATTGATCCGACCTTAATTTTTAGAATTTGATTAGGTGTTCTCAAGCGTATGAGAACACCTTTTTTGTTAGTTCGGTACCTAAAGACCATAGAGTTTCTTGTTCTTGGCAGCCATTAGKCCTGCGTGATCACCTCTGCCGTACTTTCCAAATGCCATACTTTGGAAACAATTCGCCAGCCGCTGCTGCCCTTTACAAAGGCCAGATGATCTACAAATACGTTTTCGTGGGCTTGCAGCCGCAGTTTCACAACGGCGCTGAAGTCAGAAAGCCAATCGATTAATACTATTTCGTCGCGCCTAACTTGACGTCTGCTGGCTGGCGAGGGCCGTGCTTCGACGTCGTTGCGGAAATTGGCAATGGGATCAACCAGTATCTCGCCTTCATCTGCGTCAAAAAGGCTGGAGTCTTTGTGAAAAACAGCGTCCAGCGCTTCCACATCGCAGTGGTAGATTGCATCTAGGTAGGTCGATATTGCTTTTGTTAGTTCAGCAGTTTTGTTCACTAGGATCTCCAATAATTTGGTATTAATTCAATATACACATAATATGTGCCAAAATAGTTCTGCGCTAGGTGCCAACGTGCCAAATTATGGAGAGAACATGCCAATTTACGGCTTGAGGAAAGATGCTGTATGAACATCAAGGTAGTGGCACTTGTTTATGAYGGYTTATGTACTTTTGARTTYGGYATYGTYTCKGAGGTTTTTGGTTTGCACCGNCCCNGAATTYRAAGARRACTGGTACGACTTTAAATCKGTWGCYATGGAAAAAGGCCCYTTRTCTGCRGCKGGWGGWTTGCTYTTTACYGCMACTGGCGAYGATGRKGAYYTRRARMRGGCSGAYCTWATTRTYATTCCKGGSTGGCGCGGYAAGGAYRCGCCMGTGCCTCTKGCCWTGTGYRMKGYTTTRCWAGCGGCRCAGCWGCGCGGCGYRCGCATTRTYTCTATTTGTTCMGGSATATAYGTAYTKGCRGYGGCWGGWYTGCTSGMSGGSCKTMGRGCKACGACCCATTGGCGGTATRCYSARGAYTTTRMRARRAGGTWTCCRGAKRTAGYYCTTGAAACWRATAGCCTCTATGTTGATGAAGGTACCATCATGACGTCTGCAGGTAGCTCTGCAGGCATTGACTTATGCCTTCATATTGTCCGGAAAGACTACGGTGTAAAAATCGCAAATTCCGTTGCTCGGCGATTGGTAATGCATGCGCACCGCCAAGGGGGGCAGKCGCAATTCATAGAGCAACCGGTCCCAGCGGAAAACGAGTCTCACAGGCTCTCATCTATTCTCGATTTCATCCGTACCAATCTGGATACAGACCACAGTGTGCGGTCCCTTGCCCAGCGTTCTGGTATGAGCGTAAGGACGTTCCAGCGGAAATTTTCTGCGCTTACTGGGCTGCCAGTTGGCCGCTGGATCAACCAGGAGCGGATAGCAAGGGCGTGTGTGCTACTGGAAACTACGCAAGCCTCTATAGATGATGTTGCTGGCGCAACTGGGCTTAGCAACGTTGAGACACTGCGGTATCATTTCCGGCAAAAATTTGGCGTAAGCCCTGGCCAGTATAGAAAGCGGTTTGCTACCAGCGCCTAACACCAAACTATGATCCCTATCATTGCTGATGGGCCCGCGCGCTTGAGCAAAAAGGTTGAGCAGTTAAAGGGTGTATGCTTGTTAGAAGTGCTGCTCGGGCAGGTGATCGTCATCAACCAAATCAGAAAAACGCGTGAATTCTTTTTCGAACGCAAGGCGTATGGTGCCAACTGGGCCGTGGCGCTGTTTGCCGATGATAAGCTCTGCTTTACCGTATAGGGCATTCATCTCGGCCTGCCATACCAGGTGTTTATCTTGGTCCCCGTGGCTTGGCTCGTCTTTTTCTTTGTAATATTCTTCCCGGAATACAAACATTACCATATCCGCATCTTGCTCGATTGAACCGGATTCGCGTAAATCTGAAAGCATT
>JAESRJ010000196.1 GCA_016764715.1 Kordiimonadaceae bacterium
GCGAAATGACGCCGCGCAGTTTCCTGCGTTTTGTTGCSGCYGCCCAYTCMATTMMAAAGSTMGAGGCSRYTGATGTTGTGGAAAGTGCRGCRGGYGCWGTSAAYTTGCACAGCGTGATGGAGCAGCGCATTGATACCTTGTCGAAAGGGTATAAGCGCAGGGTCGGCATTGCCGCTGCCATCTTGCATGCGCCGGATGTTCTGATATTGGATGAACCGACGGACGGACTAGATCCAAACCAGAAGCATGAAGTTCGGCGATTGATCGAAGCCATGTCTGTGGACCGGGCGATTATTATTTCGACACATATTCTAGAGGAAGTAGACGCGCTGTGTCACCGGGCGATCATTATTAATCGCGGCCGGATTGTGGCAGACGGAACGCCGGCTGAGCTGAAATCTCGGTCGCGGTATAAAAATGCGGTCACCATGTTAATGCCGGCAGAAAACGCTGAAGTGGCTGTTGCGGCATTGCGCGCCCATGAGGCTGTTTTTGCCGTGGAGGTAGCTGTAGAAGGCGCGAGCACACGTCTCACAGTGTTACCGCGCGGGCGTGCTGACAYTGCTGCGGATATTTCGGAGTTGGCGGGTGAGAGCGCTTGGCCGGTAACGGAATTTTCCGTGGATAGTGGGCGGCTTGACGATGTATTCCGCCACCTGACAGAAGGAGACGCGTAAGATGGCCTTGATGACCATTATTAAGCGTGAGTTTTCCAGCTATTTTGCGACCCCTGTTGCYTATGTGTTTTTAGTAATTTTCCTTGTGATGCAAGGCATGTTCACCTTTTACCTTGGCTCTTTTTATGAGCGCGAACAGGCAGATTTGGCAGCTTTCTTTGCTTATCAGCCGTGGCTGTTTCTGTTTCTGATGCCAGCCATCGGTATGCGTTTGTGGTCTGAGGAGCGCAAAGCGGGCACTTTTGAAATATTGCTAACATTGCCAATACCGCTCGGCACTATTGTTGTTGGCAAATACTTGGCGGCTTTGCTGTTTGCGGCTTTAGCTTTACTGCTCACTACGCCTATTTGGATTACCGTAAACTGGTTAGGGAACCCTGATAACGGCGTGATCCTTACGGGGTATGTGGGCTCGCTTCTTATGGCGGCAAGTTATCTGGCTATCGGCGCAGCGCTTTCTGCAACGACACGGAACCAAGTGGTTGCCTTCATCCTAACTGTGACGATTTGCTTTATGTTCTTGGTATCCGGTTTGCCAATGGTTCTTGATGTCTTCAGCGGTTGGGCCCCAGATGAGCTGGTACTTGCGATCGCTAATCTGTCACTTATCAATCATTTTGATAATCTGCAAAAAGGCGTCGTCGCGCTCAGTGATATCATCTATTTCGCTTCAGTGATTACTTTGTGGTTATGGATTAACCGGGCGGTAATTGAACGTAAAAGGGAGGCTGGATAATATGTTGGCTTCCTTAACCAAACAGCTGCCAGTACAGATTTTTCTGGGCGTGATACTATTTTTGTCGGTCGCGATCGTTTCTGACCGTTTCACCCGAGGCATACGGCTTGATCTCACCGAGGATAAGCTGTTCACTTTGTCGGAGGGTTCCAAAGCATTGCTGACGGGGCTCGAAGAAGAGGTCACATTTGACTTCTACTTCTCCCGCACGTTGGCAACGCCGTACCCGCAAATTCTCAATTACGGCAAGCGCGTTGAAGATATGCTGCGCGCCCTAGCGGCGGCCAGCGACGGAAAGATCATCCTGTCTTTCGTTGATCCAGAACCTTTTTCTGAGAACGAAGATGACGCTGTGGAGGCGGGGCTGCAGGGCATACCGCTTTCGGATGGCTCGACCATTTATATGGGGCTTTCCATCAGCGACCAACTGGACGGGAAGGCAATCATCTCTTTCTTCGCTGAAGAGCGTGAGAATTTCCTTGAATATGACCTAATAAAAGCCATCGCAACGTTGGACGATAGCGCCAAGAAAAACCTAAGTTTACTCACCAGCCTTCCTATGCAGTACGGGGCAGGTGGCCCGCAAGCCGCTGCAGCAGGTAGGGCGCAGCCTTATGTGATTTATCAGCAGCTAGGTGAGTTTTTTAATGTAGAAGATATGGCTTCTGATTTTACAGAAATTCCGGCTGAGACCGATGTATTGATGGTCGTGCACCCGCCGTCGCTTAGCGATACCCAGTTATTTCAGATCGAGCAATATGTGCTTAAAGGCGGTAGGGCGCTGTTCTTCCTTGATCCACATTCCGAGGCGATGGACCCACGCGCGTTTGCGCCGAATGCATCGACCCTTGGCCCTCTGCTGAAAGCCTGGGGCGTTGATATGCCCGAAGGCAAAGTTGTGGGTGATGCATCAATGGCGCAGCGCGTACAAATGGGCGGCGTCGGGGCAGATGCAATTAAAGACTATATTGTCTGGATGGCGATCCGCAGTGACTTTATYTCCCGCGAGGATGTTGTYACGGGGACCATTGATAATCTGAATTTTGCTACSGCTGGCGTTCTGGAGCCWCTTGAAGGTGCAACTACAAAGTTTGAAGCCTTGGTGACAACCAGTGCTGTGGCGATGCTTTATGATGCGCAGCGCGTGGTGGGCCAGCCAGATCCAGACGCATTGATCAAGGATCTTGTCGCCACTGGAAAAAACTATGCGTTGACGGCACGGGTTTCCGGACCTGCGAATACAGCGTTTCCGGATCTTGTTTCTGCTGAAACCGGGCCAATTGAAAATGCCCCTGTAGCGCAAGGCACCATCAATATTGTGATCGGCAGCGATACTGATATTTTTGAAGATCGTTTTTGGGTCCAGTTGCAGGAGCTTCTTGGGCAGCGCATTGTGGTGCCGCTGGCTGGGAACGGTAGTTTCATTCTGAACTTGGCAGATCATATTTCTGGCTCTGATGCGTTGTTGGCACTAAGAGCGCGCGGCATTTCCAAGCGTAGCTTCGGTGTGGTTGATGCGCTGCGACGCGACGCTGAATCGCGGTATTCCCAGGAAGAGCAGGTGCTACAAAATCAGCTGCAGGAAACGGAAATACGTATTGCCGAATTAGAAGCGCAAAAGCCGCAAGGCACGGCTGTTTTATCGAGCGAGCAGGAAGCGGAAATTGAAAAGTTTCGCGCGGAACTTCTGAAAAACAGAAAGGCTCTTAGAGAAGTGAAACGCAGTTTACGGCAAGAAATTGAAGGGCTAGGAAAATGGCTAGCGTTTCTGAATATTGCGCTTGTACCGATTATCATTGTATTGGGTGTTCTTCTGCGGTTAATGATGCGGCGCCGGAAAGCTGCTCGGGAGGCTGCTAGAGCAGCTTGAGGCCGTATCCGCGGTGAAATATGAGGGCCGAATTCGACCATGTCTGAAAAAGTAACTAATATCCTTGGCTACCTTACCTTGTTTGCTATTCTGGCAGCGATTTGGGTGCTATTTGGAGAAGATCCCACGCGTGACCAAGGGGGTCGCGGGGAACGTACTTTTGAAGGCCTTGAAGAACGGATTAATGAGGTGCACGTGATTGAGTTGCGCCGGGGCGATACAGTGACCCACATTGACCGAGATGCGGAAGCGGGCGTTTGGCGTCTGCGTGAGCGCGCAGGCTATGTGGTCTCAGCCAATAAACCGCGTGCGCTGTTGCGGGGCATTGCCCTCTCAGAGCGGCGTGAGCCGAAAACCTCAAACGCTGGCAGATACAAGCGACTGGGGCTTGGAGATAGCGGTTTGCAGGTAACATTATTTGATGACACCGAGGGTGAGCTGCTTACGTTTCAAATGGGCAAGCGTAAGGGGTCGGCCAACGGAAATTCATTAACGTACGTGGTTCAAGAGCGGGATACACGGTCCTGGCTAGTTACGGGACTTGCTGAGGCAACGGAATTACCGAACTGGTGGCTTGAAAAAACGTTGCTGAACATCGATATGCGACGTGTCAGTGATCTGACCGTCGCAGGAGTGTGGTTGACGCGGAAGCTTGGCGATACGAACTTCAAACTGCAAGGTTTGCGCAGCGGCGAGAAAGCATCGCCTTCTTGGATATTACGTGACCCTGCCCGTGTTTTAACTGGACTGTCTTTTACAGATGTGCGGCAACTTGATAATCCGTTGGCTGAGCCTGTGAGCAAAGCGGAACTGTCTACCTATGATGGGCTTATGCTAAATTTATCGCTGTATAGGATCGACGGTGGGATTTGGGTAAAAGTTTCGGCGGCGTTTGACCTTGAACTTCAAAGTAGGGGTAGCGCAGGTGTATTGCCTGCTGCGCCCGAAGACGGAGCAGCAGAGGCACAAGAAATTATGAATGCCGTGCGTGGTTGGGTTTTTAAACTACAGGGTGCTGACTTGGACATTCTGCAGCGAACGCGCGCAGATTTTATGGAAGCAACTAACGAATAGCAGTGTTCGCCCCTTGACGCGGCGGAAACAATCTCTAAATGGAAAGCAAACGCGCGCTAGTTTTTAGCAGGCGCATAGCTGATTTTTAAAAAAGGCCTTGAGAAATTATGTCGGACGTAAAAACTGAAAAAATGGGATTTGAAGCTGAGGTCTCCCGCCTCCTGCACATGATGGTGCATTCTGTTTATTCTGACCGTGAGATATTTCTGCGTGAACTTATCTCTAATGCGTCTGATGCATGCGATAAACTTCGCTACAGCGTGCAGACCGATGGTAGCCTAAAAAGCGACGGCCCTGATTACGGGATCGCCATTGCGGTGGACGTTGAAAAGAAAACCATCACCGTTGCGGACAATGGCATTGGCATGGACCGGGACGATCTGATCGCGAACCTTGGTACTATCGCTAAATCAGGTACAGCTGGATTTGTCGACCAGATGACGGGTGACAACAAAAAAGACATGCAGCTGATCGGTCAGTTTGGTGTTGGCTTCTATTCTGTCTTTATGGTGGCAGACAGCGTTGAAGTTACGTCGAAGAAAGCCGGTGACGAGAATGCCTACCAGTGGACCAGTGATGGTCAAGGCAGTTTCGAAATAGGCGAAGCGCAAAAAGAAGCGCAAGGCACCGAAATTATCATGCATATCAAAGAGGATGCTTCCGWATTCCTTGAAGAATATCGCCTCAAGAATATTGTGACGACCTACAGCGACCATATCGCCGTGCCGATTACGCTCGCAATAACTGGCGGCCCCAAGAATGCAGACGGTGAAGACGACAAAGAAGCTGAAAAGCCGAAAGTCGTTAACGAAGGGTCTGCGATTTGGGCGCGCCCGAAAGCAGATATTACAGACGATCAGTATAATGAGTTTTATCGGCACGTGGGCCACGCGTTCGATGAGCCTGCGCATAAGCTTCATTACAGCGTTGAAGGTATGCAGGAATATACTGTGCTGCTTTTCGTGCCAACGAAAAAGCCAATGGATCTGTTCGACCCTGAGCGCAAGAACCGGGTGAAGCTGTATGTGAAGCGCGTGTTTATTTCCGACGAAGGTTCAGACATTCTGCCTGGATGGCTGCGCTTTATGCGCGGGGTGGTCGATAGTCAGGATCTGCCGCTGAACGTGAGCCGCGAGATGCTGCAGAACAACCCTGTGGTGACGCGTATGTCGAAAGCGATTACCAAGAAAATCATCACTGATTTTGAGAAAATGGCCACTAAGGATGCGCCGAAATTCGAAGCAATATGGGAAGAATTTGGCGGCGTTATCAAAGAAGGCATCTACGAAGATTTCGAGCGCCGCGAGCAGCTGCTGAAACTTGCACGCTTTAAATCCACAACAGCTGACGGCTGGACTACCCTGGCCGAGTATGTTGAGCGGATGAAAGACAAGCAAACTGAGATCTTTTACGTAACCGGAGCTGAAGAAGCTGTACTGCGCAAAAGCCCACAGCTTGAAGGTTTTGTCGCGCGCGGTATTGAAGTATTACTGATGGGTGATGCAGTTGATGATTTCTGGCTGCAGGGCTCACCAGACTTTGAAGGCAAAGGCTTCACTTCCATTACACGCGGCGCCAGCAATCTGGACGATATCGCTGAAGCAGAAGACAAAGCTGACAAAAAAGAAACAGCMACCGAAGGCCAGATGACCACGCTTACGACGCTGATGAAAGAGGTACTCGGTGATAAGGTTTCTGATGTACGGGCTTCGAACCGCCTAACGGCAACAGCATGCTGCCTTGTGGCAAGCGATACTGGCATGGACATGGCGATGGAGCGCATCATGAAGGCGCATAATCAGCTCGGCCAAATGACCGCTAAAGTGCTTGAGATTAACCCGACACACGCTGTTATTCGCAAGCTTGCTGAACGTGCTGGCGAAGCTGGCGCAACAGATGCGCTCGGCGATGCCGTATGGTTGATGCTTGATCAGGCCAAAATTCTGGAAGGTGACCCGCTTGACGATTCTGCTGCTTTCGCCCGCCGGATGAGTAGCGTGATGGAAGCTGGCTTGACTTAGGACGGCTCCGTGGGCCGCCGAATATATAGTGAGAAAAGGCGGGGATTGGTCCCGCTTTTTTTTGTCAAATCTAAGCAGGTAATGTAGTGCGCCCTTCACGTACAAAGACGTCAAAGTCAATCGCTCCAATCTTTACTGTATTGAGCGCAAAGACGACCCCATCGCAGCCACAGCCTAGAAATAGACGCGATGCTGCCTCATGTCTGCTGTGCGCATGGTGCCGGTTTTCTTTTCCTACACGTGTTGATGGTGCCCAGTTTTTTTATGCTTGCATTAACTCTGGGCACTTCTGGAAGCACCAAAAAAGCTAAGCCGTTTGATATCAGAGTTTGGTAATAAGAATGCCGGTTAACTGGTTGCGGTTGCGCGCAGTTACTTCAAACTGAAAGCCATCAAAGGTAAAACTGTTGCCGACAATCGGAATGGTCTCTGCTTCATGGATAACAAGGCCTGCGATGGTGGTGGAGTTGTCGTCATCCAAAGCCCAATCAAACATGCGGTTTAGATCCCGTATTGCCACGGTCCCTTCCACTTGCACGCTACCGTTTGATTGGCTTTTTACACCGGGTACGTCGAAATCATGCTCATCGGTAATATCGCCGACTATTTCTTCAAGAATATCTTCAAGCGTAAGCAGGCCTTGCAAGTCACCGTATTCGTTCACCACCAGTGCGAAATGTGTCTTGCGTTCCAGGAAAGCGTTCAGCTGTTCCTTCAGGGTAGTTGTTTCCGGCACAAACCACGCTTTCCCCATCACGCGGCGTGGGTTAAAGCGCTTCAGTTGGCCCCCTACGCGCCGAATAGCGCGCAGAACATCTTTTGCGTGCAGGACGCCGATGATGTTTTCCGGCGTGTCTTCGTAAACTGGAATTCGCGTAAACGGGCTGTGCACGATTTTCGAAAGGATGTCATCATTTTTTGATTTGATATCGATCGCATGCATTGATGAGCGGTGCACCATTACTTCTTCGACTGTCATCTCTTCCAAGTCGAGGATGGAGCCAAGCATCTGACGGTCTTCTTTTACAAGCGCTCCTTCGTGATGCTGTAAGTCAATGGTGCCGCGTATCTCTTCCTGTGCGGTGAGTTTGCTTTGGATGTCGGCGATATTGATGCCAAATACGCGCAACGTCAGCCATACAATACTACGGACCAAAGCGACGATGGGCGAAAATACAAAGACGACTACGCGCATAATGCCAGATACGGACCGTGCCATTCGGTCAGGGTTTGCAATGGCGAGAGATTTGGGCAGGACTTCAGCAAAAATGAGCACCATCAGTGTCATCGTCAGCGTTGCGTAAATAATGCCTTTCTCGCCTGTTAGATCCAAAAATAAACGAGTAGCAAGCGCGGACGCCAAAATATTAACCAGATTRTTGCCGAGCAGAATCGCACCAATCAGCTTTTCTTTGTCGCCGATCAGCTGTTCAAGCCGTATGGCTTTTTTATCACCGCTTTTAGCTTGCTGGTGAATGCGGGCTTTGGAGGCAGCCGTTAGAGCCGTCTCCGAGCCAGAGAAAAAGCCTGACAAGACCAGCAGGAACAATATCGTTCCTGCGGTAATCCAGAAGTCACTGTCGAGTTGATCAAAAGTGACAAGGGCGGCGCTTACGCCTTCCATAGAGTAGCTCCGTTAGCTGTGGTTAAGGTCATGGGCGTTGAAACTTTATTGTGGTTCGCCGGCCGAGAGTGGTAAGCCTTCAATCGAATCATGCAAAACTGCAGCAACAAGGTCAAGGTCGACACCAAAATGTATGGCCGCTTTGCCTATGCCGCCAAGGATAAAGCCTATATYCCCAGCCTTGGCTTTTTTATCTTTTTGCATGTGTTTCAATAATGTTTCGGCCTTTAGGTTGATAGCGATCTCTTTTGCTGACCACATCATCCCTAGCGACTTCAAATGGTCTGCGAGACGCTTTGCCTGCCCNGTTTTGGCTATGTCCATGCGTTCCGAAAGATCGAGCGCCATAACCATCCCGATGCCCACCCCTTCGCCGTGTAAAAGCGTGCCGTCATAGCCACATTCGGCTTCTAGGGCGTGTCCAAAAGTGTGCCCAAGATTGAGCAGCGCCCGTTTGCCGCTTTCYAACTCGTCTTCAGCAACCACACGTGCCTTGGCACTGCAACTGAAATTGATCGCTTGAATCTGATGCTCCAGTTGCWGGTTGCTGTCGGCGATCCCGAGGATGCTGGCGCCAGTTTTTTCCAACCATGAGAAAAGGTGGTGGTCGTCGATTAGGCCGTATTTTAYAAYTTCYGCRTATCCTGMTTGMAGTTCCCTTAACGGCAGCGTCGAGAGCACGTTCGGGTCAATAAATACGGCTTTTGGTTGGTGAAAAGCACCAATTAAATTCTTGCCGRCTGYAGCGTTGATACCAGTTTTTCCGCCAACACTACTATCAACYTGGGAAAGCAGTGTTGTGGGTATCTGTATGAAACCAATGCCGCGCAAAAGACTAGCTGCAGTAAATCCGGCCAAATCTCCTACCACGCCGCCGCCTAGCGCCACGATAAAGTCAGTGCGCTCGATGCCTGTATTCAGGATGTCATTCAACAATTTTTCGAATGTAGCGAAAGACTTGCTGCCTTCGCCGGGCGCTACAGTGAACCAACGGCTTTCCATGCCGCCGCGTTTAAGCGCTGCCTTRACTTTGTYGGCATAAAGCCCYTCGACCGTAGTCTCAGTGACGAAAAASAGCCTGGCYTTCCCAACGACGGGCGCKAGATACACCTCWAGGTCGTCAAGAATACAGCTGCCGATATGGATCGAATAAGAACGGTCACCTAAATCGACTGAAACRCAGTCTGCTTGGGCTGGATTTGCAGGTGTGSTGTTATGTGCAGTCATCGGCTTTGCTGTATGTTTCTAGCGCGGTAATTATGCTGTCTACAACATGGTCATGTGGCACCACGCTTGATTTTATTTTTATGTCGGCCTCAGCATAAATCGGTGCACGCTCTTTGGCGAGCTTTGCTAAAATCTGGGCTGGGTCGCCTTGCTTCAGCAARGGCCTTGTATTGCGGCGGCCGGTGCGCTCGACTAAAACATCAAGGTCGGCGTCGAGCCAGACRGAAAGGCCTGCTTGCTTAATTATCGCCCGYGTCTCTGCATTAATAAATGCGCCRCCGCCAGTGGCAACGATTTGAGGGCCACTTGCCAATAGCCTGGTGATTACGCGCCGTTCGCCAGAGCGGAAATATTCCTCACCAAAAGTATCGAAAATATCCGCAACGGACATATCGGCCGCAATTTCGATTTCCTCATCTGAATCGACAAATTTAAGCCCGAGTTTGCGGGCAAGTCTGCGCCCAACAGTGGTTTTTCCTACSCCCATTAATCCGACAAGGATAATGGTTTTGTCTATGCCGAGCGACGTATATAGATCGTCAGCTGGCTCAGAATTGTGGGACGAGGACTGTTTGTGATGTTTGGGCATAGGAGCGTTGTAAGGCGCAGTTTCCTCTGCGCCAACCCTTTTTTAGTGGTTAGGCCCGGTGGCGGCGTAAACTTTCATAATTCGGCCTCAAATATGCGGCAAAGATACGTCACTGGCTTAGGAACAGCTTTTTGTGCCCTGCCCGTACGCTTTTGTGAGTATGGACACAGCGCGGAGCATCCTTTAAGACATTTGAAAATGATTTTAACTGAGCAGTTTAAGGGTCGTAGATGTCACGTTTGACAAAAGCATTGTTGGCTATTGTATTTCTCGCACTGATTAGTGGCGGTATTTTCTTGATGACTTGGGATATTCCAGCCCCGTCTGAAAAGGTTTCAAAAACACTGAATAATGACCGTTTTCCGTCCTAATAATATAGTGAAGCGCATGCTTCTTGCTGCTGTTCTTGTGGCGGCGGCCTTGCCGACCGCTAGTTTCGCGCATCAGGATAATAGCGATGATACCGCCACGAAGAAGGAAGAAGCTGTAAAGCTACCTGGTGAGGCAGGCCCGGCCGTTGTTAAAAAGCAGCCGGTTACACGTTTCTTTTTGGGAGGGCGACCAGCGCTTCTGAGGCAAGAAGGTCCAGCAATAGGCAAGCCTAAAAACATTGTCCCTCAACCTTTTGTCCCAAAGGGCAGCATACAAGTACCGCCAGCGCCCATTTCCAAAGTCTCCCGAACTGACGGTTTTGGTACTGTAGGCAACATAGAAGAAACTACAGAAGCCGAGGGTGTTCTAGCTACCAACGCTGCGGCAGTGCTAGTGGCTGGCTCTGGGAATGAAGAAGTGCTGACAGGCACTGAAGGCGAGCAGGGAACGCTGTCTGCTATAGACCTGGCGCAATCTTCTCAGGATGAGCCGGCCTCTCAGAACAATGCAAAGCTAGCTCAAAACTCTGATGTAGGTTTTGAAGCCAGCGCGCTGGGCTCTATAGATCCGTCTGGCATCGCATTGCTTGCTGCTGGTGACGGGTACGGTGCCGACTTTTGGCAAGGGTATGACCGTGCCGCTATCATGACCCTGTTAATTGATTTTGCCGACAGTGCGGGTTCATCTTCACTCGCAGCGATCGCAAACAAAGTAGTGTTGTCGGGGGCGATTTTAGAGGACGACGCTGACGAAGACGCAGTGCTCGATTTCATTGAGGCGCGTCTGAAGCTTCTAACYCAGCTTGGCAACCGCAACGGATATATCAGACTGTTAAAGGCCCTGCCCAAAGAGCGAGATTGGTCTTCACTAGCACGGCACTTTACCAATGCTCATTTGCTGGCGGGCGAGATTACCGATGCATGCAGTGTGGCAGAGGTGCAGCGCGAGACCAATGAWGATGCCTATTGGCTGCGTATGGTGGCYTTTTGTGATGCAGCGCGCGGCAACCGGTCCGGGGTGGATTTCCAGCTCGATATTTTGGCKGAAGTCGAAGACGTGCAGCCGACATTTTTCCAGCTAATTGACCAGATCCTTATTGAAGCTGAGCAACAGCCCGGTTCTGTGCTTCCGGCTAAAGTTACCTTGCCAGCGAGCTTGCGGATTGATGTCCTTGAAGCTGTGATGGCTAGGCTGGCYGGSGTGAATGTTCCWGAATTGGCRCTTGAAGGGGTTAACCCGCTGGCGGTTGGTGCGATGCTAGCCTTACCAGGCGTGAGTGAAGATGCAAAAACTAACTTGTTGGGCATGGCTGTTCGTCGTGGCTGGGTTGACGGCGTACTATTGGCCACGTTTGCTCGTAATCTAACGGTGGATGCAGAAACCCGCGAAGCTGCGTCAAAATTTGTAGCTGACGATGATCGTTTCACCGTTGATGCCACATTGGCAAATTTGACGGCAAACGTTTCGGAAGAGACAGAACGAGATGCGTTCCTGAGTTTGGCGTGGCAGAGAGTGTTAAAGCAAAATTATGCGTCTGTTGGTGGGGAAAGCCTCCTAAGATTAACGGCAGACCAAGTGCCAAGTGCCGCCGAGCGCGCMCGGATATTGACAAGGGCTGCGCTGGTTTCAGGTGACAATGCCCTAGCAGAACAGTGGTTCCTTGCTCTTCGAAGCCAAGCAGTGGGCGTTGATACCACAAGGGACGTTATTCTAATTGGACTTGCGCCTCTAATGGCCATCTCCGGTGCAGAGGGAGTTCCTTCGCTGACTGAAAATATGATCCATAGTTGGTGGCAGGCACAGCGCGAACGCACGGATAGGTTCGAGCGGGCTAATATGCTTTACACCGTACTTGAAGCGCTAGGCGAGAGGGTGGATGATAGGGCCTGGACTCAGCTGGAAAATGGCCCGGTTGTTTTTGCAGGATCAGTCCCTGCACCTGCGCAGTGGCGCAGATTTTTAATCTCAGCTCGCAACGGTGATGCGCCTGCGACGCTGTCGAACACATTCAGACT
>JAESRJ010000197.1 GCA_016764715.1 Kordiimonadaceae bacterium
TTTCGTCGAAGGTGAAATCTGAGGTCCAGACCGTGAACTGGTAGATCAGCTTGTCTTCGCCGCTCCCTAAATCGAGCACGTGGAGATCGCTGTGGTTCCAGTGTGTGGTGTTCATATAGGCCAGTTTGCGGCCATCACCCGAGAGCGCGTAGGAATAATCCCCCACGCCTGTACCGCCGGGGGTTACCTCAGTTACTTCACCGTCAGCAGGGGACAGCCTGAATATTTTCTGGGGGCCGCGTGGGCGTGAGCTGTTTACAAAAAACAGATCCCCGCTTGGGGACCAACTGAGCTGCGCGCCGTAAGCCCCGCAGCCTTCTAAGGGGCTATAGCTATTGCTGCCGTCTACATCTGAAATAGTGAGGCTGCACTGATCCCCGGYGTAGCGCGCATAAGCAAAGCGCTTGCCGTCACGGCTAACAGCGCCCGAATATTGGTCAGCTCCACTGCTTGGTGCCAACAGCCGTACTGCAGAACCGCCGCCGAGTGGTTTACGGTATATTTCGGCAACCGTGCCGCCTGGGCTGGTGTGAGAGTAATAARCATACTCGCCGCYGGGGCCAGACGCGGGCGAAAAYTCCTGCCCGGCATCACTGGTGATGGGCCGAAGGTTGGTGAAGGCGGTTTCGATCATTGGGGCAGCCGGCATTGCGGCGCGCCACAGCACCGTGGCCACGACAGTGACAGCAGCAGCACCCGCCCAGTATGTGTAAGCAGGCCGTTTTGTAGCGGCAGCGCGTTCTACTGCTTGAAGCCTGTTATGCCCAGCGCCCTTAGCGTCCAAAACAACAGGTGCGAGCAACAGCCGGTAGCCTTTTTTGGCAACAGTTTCGATATAGCGTGGATCCCGCGCTTTATCGCCGAGCGCACGGCGCAGCACCCCGACCGTATGATTAATTGTAGTTTCGCTGACAATAATTCCAGCCCAAGCTTCTGCAATCAGCGTATCTCTATTCAGCACCTCGCCCGGGTGGTTGGCGAAACAATTCAACAGATCAATGATACGCGGCTCGACTGCGATTTCTTCGCCGTCCCGCGCCATGCGGTTGCGGGCGGGGTAAATTACCCAGTCGCCTATTTGGTAGGGTGCTTGCATTTCAGAGTATCGCCTAACGCTGAGAGTACCACGGTATATGGGGCATATGGACCTTACCCAGCCAACTGTAAACCGCTGAAAGGGCCGGTCAATGATTTCCCCATGTTATCCCCATGTCGTCCAGAGGACTTTCAAGCCAGCGCCGCCTACATAGCCAGTACCAGCCACCAAGACGTGGCCAACAAACACTAATGCACCACCGACAGAAAAACGGAGAAAACCATGATTACCCCCTTAAAGGYCATGCTTGCAAAAGCCACRCTGGGCGGCTGCCTGTTACTAGGCACCCTCGTGCTTCCAGCCCAAGCCAGCGAAAAGCACGCCGAGACTGTAACCGCGAATACAGCGACAGAAATGGATAAAGCCCATTATGCACGCCACGATTTTCCTTACCGCAGCCACTATGTGGAAGTTATGGGATCAAAAATGCACTATGTGGACACCGGCGGGCCCGGCGATCCTGTGCTTATGATCCACGGCCAGCCAACATGGTCCTACTTGTGGCGGAATGTAATCCCGCATGTAGAGGACAACGGCAAGGGCAAAAAACGCCGCGTGATCGCGCTTGACCTGATCGGCTTCGGCAAATCAGACAAACCCGATATCGAATATCTTTCTACTGATCACGCCAAATACCTGGAAGGTTTTATCGACGCGCTAGCGCTGAATAACATCACACTGGTACTCCACGACTGGGGATCGATCCTCGGCTTTAATTATGCAGCCACCCACCCCGACCGCGTTAAGGCTATCGCCTTTATGGAAGCGGTGGTTATCACCCCGCCAGCAGAAGCGCCGTTCACCCCAGTGAAAACGAAACTAAGTGGCCCCAAGCCAAGCCCAAAGGATTTCTTCTTCAATATTCTCACCCAGATTAAGACGCCAGGCGTGGGCGAAAAGATGATCCTTGAAGACAATTTCTTCCTTGAAAAATTGGTAGTGCCCAGCTTCGCTGACATTCTGACCGAGGACGAAAAGGACGCTTATCTTGAGCCCTTCTCCGAAGGCAAGAACCGCCTGCCCATGCTGCAGTTCCCGCGCGATGTACCGATCTTGGACGGAACACCGGAGTACACTGCCAGAATGGTAGGGAATTATGACCGCTATCTGCATACGCAGAAAAACCTGCCAAAACTATTGCTGCATTTGTCAGAGGGATTCTTGATCAACCGCTGGGACGCGCACTGGATCAAAAACAATATCCCGGACGTAACCTCATACAATATGGGTCCCGGCGACCATTTCATGCAGGAATATAACCCAGTTGGTATCGGCACAGCGATCAGCCTGTGGATGGATGCGAACRACCTTTAGARCCRAATTYGTACGACTGTATCTAGCTRGAGAGGCTTCTTCTGGCTACRCCTTGGCGGTATTCYYCACCTGTGGAATRCCGCCTTTTTTTKNGGTRCAGCTMWMYARGTTARTCRGGCMMYRKTTMSKYMMWCGCGTGGTCGGTTTCATAGCCGAGTGCGATCAGGGCATCGCCGTGGATCTCGATAAAGTCCCGCGCCAATGCTTTGCTATATTTCGACCGCCACTGCTGGGTTTTACCGGACCGCACATGGCTATGCCCTGCCGCGGCTACGTTCGTAAGGCGATTGGCGTTAAAGTGGCGCATAATTACGGTCTGTTCGACAGCGCTGAAACCCAGAAACATCAGCAGTTCAGCAAAAGCAGCATCGCCRCCTACAGGATCAATCATAGYCTCGTAGCATACAGTGCGGAAGGCGTCCTGTTCGAGCACCTTATCAAGCACCATCTTGCGGATCGTTGTGCCGCCGCCCCAATTAGGCTGCATCTCAAAACGGTACCTGTCCTGCCAACTTTCCGCGCCGTTTATTGCATCGTGATAGGTCTTGCCGTCAAGCACATCAAGCGGTAAATGCAGCCACGGCTCATCAGATTTTGAATGGTAATGAGCGCCAGAGATAACCACATCACGCGGGTCACGGATCATGCGGAAGCCACGGGTGTTCGCGGTAATTAACTCAGGCTCAATCCGGCAGTGATCTTCGAAATACACCCCCGTTTGGCCCTTAGCTACGGTTGCAGCGATATCATCCCGGATGAAAGGTAAGCCCAGTTCAGCAAGCGCGGGCTCAAATACAGCCAGCATCCACACCGTACCCGTCTTGTGGTACGTGCCAATCAGTACAATCTGAGTATTCTTCACCGCAGTCCTCCACTCAGCACTACCGTAACTCAATACAAAAAAAGGGCCCAGAAAAACCTGAGCCCTTTCGAATTATTTAGCTAATAGGCTTAATGCACACCGTGCATGCCTTTGCGGAATACCGGGCTCAACAGCAATACAATGATACCCACGACAATACCAAGAATACCAATCGACGTAAAGACGTCAACATAAGCAACAAGCTGCGCCTGCTTGTCCAGCGTCTGGCCACCGATGGTTTCAGTTGCCGTTGATGATGCAATCAAACCGGCCAAAGAATGTGCGATTGATGATGAAAGGAACCAAATCCCCATCATCAAGCTAACCACACGCGTTACGCTCAATTTAGTAATCATTGAGAGGCSTACAGGGCTGAGGCAAAGCTCGCCTGTAGAATGAAGCAGATACGCCAACACTAGCCATACAAGGCCGACCTGCGCATCGCCTGAAGCAAACTGAGTACCAAAAACAAGTACCAAGAAACCAAGGCCAACTTGAATAAGCCCAAGCGCAAACTTCACAGGAGTAGAAGGCTCAATGCCTCTCGCAGCCAGTTTCGCCCAGATGAGACTAAATATTGGCGCCGCCAAAACGATCATCATTGGATTGAAGAACTGGGTTTGAGAGGCTTTCATGTCAAACAGACCAAAAACGCTCAGGTCCGTATTGCGCTGTGCAAACAAGTTAAGCGAACTACCAGCCTGCTCAAACAGCATCCAGAAAATAACTGAGAACATAATCAACGCCAGCGCTGTAAAGATACGCTCTCGTTCGATTTTGCCCAAGCCAAAAGTGAACAACACAACGCCGACAATAGCAACGACTGTAACGCTGTAGAGAGAATAGCGAACGGCTTCTTGATACTGAATTAGCTGCCAAATCAGAACAACACCGATCACGCCACCAATATAAATCAGCCACTCTTGATTCAAGCCCATCAATATTGGTTTTTTGAGTTCTTCTTCATTTGGCGCGTCTCCGTGCCCTTCCAAGTATTTGTGCCCCCAAGTAAATACAACATACCCAAACAACATGCCAATGCCGGCCAAACCAAAGCCCCACGACCATCCATAAGTCGAGCCGAGGTACCCGCAGGCAAGCGTTGCCATAACAGAACCAAGATTAATGCCCATGTAAAATATGGTAAAGCCCTGATCCCGGCGAGAGTCTTCCGCAGCATAAAGTGAGCCAACAATACTAGAAATGTTAGCTTTCAGGAAACCAACGCCCATGATGATAAAGCTAAGGGCAAAATAGAAGACGCCAACAAAGAAACTATCGCGTTTTGTCACCAATTTATAAGTAGGCTTGTCAGAATCTGTCTGGCTTTCACTTGCGTAATAAACAGTATCCTCAGGGAATACGACAGAGCCATCGTCCGCAACTGCAGGACAACTACCGCCGTTAGTATTTGCATTCACCAACGCAAGACCACCGTTAGCACCACATATTTTGCGGCGGACGTTTGACAGAGTTACGTATGTTTGGCGTGCATCAGCGCGGCCATCAAACTCGATTTCAATAGTCTGACCATCCACTTCCAGATGCTGTGTCGCCTGTTCGCCCTCGAAGGCCATGCCAAAGTGGCCGACCACAAGCAGCAGTGCACCGTATTTAACGGCTTTCTTTTGGCCCAGATACCGATCAGCAAGGAAACCACCCAAAACAGGCATCAAATAGACCATGGAAGCATACGTTCCGTATATTCCTTGGCCAAACGCAWCATCAAACAAGAAGTGTTGGGTTACATAAAACACCAACAAAGCCCTCATTCCGTAGTATGAAAAACGTTCCCACATTTCAGCAAAAAACAGTACTGCAAGGCCTTTCGGGTGTCCGAAAAACCCCGTGTCGTCAGACCCTTCTTTCGAAGTTTCAACTGTGCTCACAAATCTACCCCTTGATAATTTTATCGTCAGCCGTACGCAAACGCAGCGCGCGGTTGTCCCAGATATAGTTTTTATGGAACCCCCCCGTGGACCTCCATATGCGCATAAAAGCACATTCAAGGGCTTTAGAAACCACATCCACAGCTAAATCAGAAGGAAAAACCGCGTGATTGAAACATAATTTCACAAATCCCSGCAAATTGGTGTGAACGAACATAGAACATAGGAACTTTTTATATATCAGCCTGCTAATCCGGGTATTCGCCGGACGCGAACCGTCGCCGAATCCCCATACATTACCAACGCTGTTCCGGTAGTTTAGTCCGCCGGACCGCCGGTGTGTGTYTCAATAAAATCGAGCGCACTTTGCATATAGCGGCGCTTTTCAGATGCCCGGCGCAGCACATGCGCCGCGCCCTTTAGGATAATGAACTCAAACTCTTTGCCTCGTTTCCTCAGCGTGTTCGCCATCAGAGCGCCGTGTTCAAACGGTACATTTGTATCCAACGTCGAATGCAGCATCAGAACCGGGATACGCACCAAATCAGCGCGTGCAAGCGGCGAACGYCGTCGCAGCGCCCTGCCCGACAAGCGCCCTCTTATCCTCGGCACCGTTAAAAGCGGGAAACGCAGTGTTTTCAAATAAGATATCAAAAGCGGAATAGACATCACGCCGTTCAAACTAACCGCGCAGGCGAACATATCATCATCTCGGATGGAGGACATCAAAGCGGCGTATCCGCCATATGATCCGCCCATCACACACATTTTTCCAGGCTCCCCGTAGCCGCCATCTAACAGCCACTGACCTGCCGCACGCACATCTTTTTGCATGTCGTCGCCCCATTCGCCGTAACCTGCACGCCGCCACCGTTCCCCGTAACCGCTGGACCCGCGGAAGTTCGGTTGAAGAACCGTATAGCCATTGGCCACAAGCCAACTAACGGTGGCCTTGAAACTGTTACTGGCACGGCGCACCGGGCCGCCGTGCACCAGAACAATGGCTTTTCCATTGGAACCAGATATAGGCTGTGACAAAACCGCGTGCATTGGACGCTGCATGCCGTCAACTTTCAACCACACCATCTGGCCATCCAGTTGCGGCAAGGCGTTCAGCTCGGTTTCGCCAGGAAGCGGCATAACGTTTCCTGTATTCGGCTCGTATATATAATAAAGCGAGGGCCGATGAAGCGCCCGGTGCCGGTAAAGCTGCCGTCTGCCATCTCGGCTGCCTACAACAAGTTCAACCGCCCGAACGCCCAAGTGCTWGGCCACGGCTTGGTGGTCCTCCAACGCCTTGGCTTGCCAAATCATGGTTTGCCTTACCGCGCCTGTAAAGGCAGCCCCGATAACCTGATCATCGCTAGGGCTTATGATCGCACCCGAAATATCAAACATGTTGTTTCTGGCCAACCGAGACAGCATTTCTCCGCTTGATGTATGCATGCGCCACATCTCGCGCTTATCGCCGGCATGCCCACTGATCACCAAGGCTGTTGCCCCGCCATTTTCAACGGCCAAAAGCTGCACTGCAGGGCCGCGAAAGAAATCCCTTCTTAAAATCGAGCTCCATCCGCCATTTGTGCGGCGGCCAAAAACTCTCTGATTACGGCCCACAAAACCTTCCCCTAGGCGCACCTCGCCCTCTGGAGACGCAAGCCAGCGCACAATAGGYCGCCACGCACTAACAATTTTTTCCGACTTCCCCGTTAGCGCATTCACCTTGTAAACGGCGGGAAACCCTGGCTCCGACGGGTCTTCCCACTGCATCAATATATTGGACGGGTCTTCATGTAGCGTACTAAGCAAAAAAGGCAGAAGTTCGCCGGGACGCGGGCCTTTACCTTCGATGAAGGGGCGGAGTTTTTTCAGATGCGCGTCATAAAGCACCAGCCCCTTTTCCTTAAGCGACATCAAGAGGCGCCCGCCACCAACCCACGACATCCAGTGCACTTCAGGACGACTGTAAGGAAGTATTTCAGGCGTTCCAAAGCCKTCATCGACGCGCCATACAGCCACCACAGCTTTGTCGCCGCCTATTCGGTGCAAACTGGATACGAAATGCCCATCAGAAGACATCGCAGGTGCTGCCACTAGCGCGGGTCGGGCAAGCCGCTTCAGTAAATCCGGGTCACCCGCAGCGTAGCCAGCATCAGCCAGGGCAAAAGTGCAGCCAAGCAAACCAACTATAAAAAATATGTGACGCGGCGAAAGAAAATTTGACATAAAACCAACTTACACACCCAAAGCCCCACCCGAAAGAAAATTTGGGACAAAACATAGTCAAATTGTTGTGGGATAGACATAGGCGCTATTACAAGGGGCCTAGCAAAGCGGGCCCCGGCTTTTATTACGCTGCCTATTTATTAGACTTATCAGTCTAATATGATTAAGATTGCTCGCAACAGGCAGGGAATGTAGCCAACACCATGAACAATAAAAACAGATCCACCCAGTGGCAGTCGATTAAGCCGTCGGATATTGTCACCACCGAACAGTCGCACAGGCTGCGGCAACGATCTGATATATGGGGCGCATGGCTTTTGCTACATTGCTGGGSGGTTATTCTTGCTTCAGCCGCGCTTTATGTACTGTTCCCTAATCCGCTAACCCTCCTGRTYGCAGTTATTCTTATTGGCGGGCGGCAGTTGGGCCTCGCCATTTTGTTGCACGAAGGCAGCCACGGCCTGCTCTTTAAAACTCGCGCGTTGAACGAGCGGCTGTGTTTGTGGCTTGCGGGCTGGCCGATGATGGTAAGCCTGAARGAATAYCGCRTCCGCCATATGGCGCATCACCGSTTTACSCGCAGTGAYAAAGACCCRGAGAATTACCTCTACACSCCTTTYCCTGTKACCAARCARAGCATGGSGCGCAARATGCTGCGYGAYATYACMGGGATCGTWTTCSTGCGCACCAATATCGGCAKTTTCCGGTTTGTGCGCGGCGATAAAAAGGAAGATCAGCTTAAGCGGATCATCGGCTATTACGGCGGACCACTACTGTTTAACAGTATGCTTGCCGCTATTTGCGCAACTTTTGGCCGGATTGATCTGTTCTTGCTCCTTTGGCTGTTGCCAATGGCCACCAGTTTTCAGCTATTTTTCCGTATTCGCAATATTGCTGAGCACGCTACAGTGCCAGACATTGAAGACCCCYTGCAAAATAGCCGCACTACGTTCGCCGGGCCCATCGCCCGCATGCTGGTCGCCCCCTACTGGGTAAATTACCATATTGAGCACCATATGCTGCCGTTCGTGCCGTGCTACCGGTTGAAAGAAACCCACCAGTTGATGCWAGAACGGGGCTTTGGCAGCAGGATGGAAATGCAAGATGGTTACCTGAAAATCATCGCGCTCAACGCCTCCGCATAAGCTGACCTGTTAGAATTTCCGTGTAAAGTCACGCGATTTGCCCTAATTGATAATATGATCATTATTTCGAAGGGAAAACAACGTGGCAATTTCAGTGAAAACCACCGTAAAGGTCGTGGTCGGAGGCCTGCTTGCCTGGGGCCTTTTTGTGGCCGGCAACTTTGGTTATGGCCTGTACCAGATCTCAGGGTTTTACGATCCAGAAAAAATTACTGAAAACTTCCGCTCAGCACACATAAGTTTCCCTCACACGTATATTCGGGCGGGCGAGCCTTGGCAGTACAGCGAAAAAAAATCCGAGTTGCCGGACATTTACCAATATAACGGAGACGTCAAAATCTTCACCGAGCTGATGAAAACCGTTGGCACCACTGGGCTGATCATCACCCAGGGTGATAACATATTGGTGGAAGAATATTTTCAGGGCGAAAAAGCATCTGACCGCCATTCGATGTTCTCGGTTACCAAATCCTTTGTTTCTGCCCTGCTCGGCATTGCAATTGACGACGGCCTGATCGACGATATTGATGATCCTATTTTGAAGTACCTGCCACAGTTTAAAGACACAGGGTACGACGGCACCACCATTCGCGATATAATGACCATGTCATCCGGTGTGCGGTTTAAYGAAGATTACGGCGATATGCTATCGGATGTGAACCGYATGTCTATGACTATTGGCATGAACGGTTCGCTTGATGAGTTCGCCACAAGCCTGGAACGTGAGCGCGAACCTGGTACTTACAATCACTATGTTAGTGTTGATACGCACGTATTGGGCATGCTGCTTAAAAAGGTAACAGGCCGCACGCTGACCTCTTATCTGCAGGAAAAAATMTGGCAGCCAATCGGCATGGAAAACGACGCCATCTGGATGGTCGACGGCGAAGAAATGGAAGTYGCYATGGGCGGCATGCWGGTAKCGCTGCGTGATATGGCRCGGTTYGGCMGRCTTTACCTGCACGGCGGCAACTGGAACGGCAAACAGATTGTGCCGGCGTCCTGGGTGAAAGACAGCACCACGCCCTCTGCACCGCGTCTTATGCCTGGCTTCGACAACCCAGCTAGCGGCACACCGTTTGGCTACGCTTTTCAGTGGTGGACACCCSACAACCCGCACGGGGATTTTATGGCGATGGGCATTTACCATCAGTTTATTTATATTGACCCAACGACCGGCATCGTCATCGCCATGACCAGCGCCAACAAGGGCTATAACAAGCCAGAGAACATCGGCCAAGGGCACGAACTAATCACTGCGTTCCAAAACCTGTCGCTGATCCTCGGCGATACCAATTGGCAGGGTGCCGACGATAAAGAGCTGATGCCTGAAGACCTTATGAAGCTTCGGGACCAACTGCTTAAGGGCAAGACAGCCAAAGCTGCAGCGACTAATTAACCCAGCGACTTACCCTGCCACAGGCCTTGACGGGCCTTTGGCAAAGCACCCATTGATCCTCTTGCTCCTGCAACTATTGTGGTACTGAACAGTTATTTTGTTTTTCTTTAAAAGGCCGTCGTGATGACCATTGAAACTTTCCTGCTAACGTATGGGCCTCATGTGATACTCGGTGTGGTAAGCCTGCTGGGGTTTGTCCGCATGCAAATTCTTGCACGCCGCGACGGCATTTTTGTTTTCGCGGCCCTTCGCCAGAAAAAAACACCTACTGAACATGCGCTCGGCGTCATCGCAGTAGTTATATATTTGTATATTGTTGCACGCCCCTTCGTCCCCATTCTCGATAGTTTAGTTTATGCGCAGCCTTCCCCTGTACCATTGATCGGGCTCGGCTTAATGGGCGGAGGTGTCGGCCTGGTTGTGCTTTGCTGGTTCAATATGGGCAGCAGCTGGCGCATCGGTGTACCTGTGGAAAAAGAAACCTCGCAATCATTGGTAACCAGCGGCCTCTACCAGTATAGCCGCAACCCGATTTACGTTGGCATCATGGCCTTTCTTATCGGCATTTGTATCTTCGTGCCCGGGCCTTTGCCCCTGCTGGCAGCTATCGCTACATTTTTTCTCAAAGGCAACACCATCCGCCAAGAAGAAGCCTTCCTAAAAGGGGCCTTCGGTGATCAGTATGATGCGTATTGCAGCCAAGTAAGGCGCTGGATTTAAGCTAAGGTGTTACGCCGGAAACGCCCACTAAGACTAGGGTGACCAAAAAATCAAAGGCCTTGGGCACCAGTTCGCCGCAATTTTCCAGAGCCTGTCGCCGTACCCCACCTGTCCAAAACAGGCAGCGCGCTCAAGATCAAGAGCCTCCCCTAAAGATCCGATAATCCTTGAAGGCCAATTTCGGTAAGGCAAAAACGCCGTAAAATCGGAGCCCATTGGCCTTGCCACCTAGCCAGACCCAGCCCCTTCACGGCCTGCGGCAAAATACCCCTTGATCCTGTAGCCCCTACAGCTTTTATAGTGCCAAACAGTTAGTTCATGTTTGCACCTAGAAAAGGCTGTCCCGATGACCACCCAAACATTCCTATTGGCCTATGGGCCCCACGTACTTCTTGCAGTAATAGGCCTGTTCGGGCTTGGCCGTATGTGGGTTCTTGCCCGCCGCGACAGCGTTTTTGTTCTCTCAGTTTTACGCCAAAAGAAAACACCCCCTGAATACGTCCTAGGTTTTATCGCAGTAACCATTGATCTGTATATCGTAGCCCGCCCCTTTTTCCCAAACCTCGACAGCTTGGTATATGCACAACCGTCTCCCCTGCCGTTCGTTGGGCTCAGTTTTATGGCTGCAGGGTTGGGGCTGATGATCCTATGCTGGTTCAACATGGGCAGCAGCTGGCGCATCGGTGTACCCGCGCAAAAAGAGGCGTCGCAAACGCTGATAACAGGCGGCATTTACCAGCTCAGCCGCAACCCTATTTATCTGGGCGTTATGGTCTTTCTAGTCGGCATTCTCATCTTTGCGCCCGGCCCCTTGCCACTGTTCGCAGCAACAGTTACTTTTTTCCTTACTGGGAAAATCATCCGCCAGGAAGAGACATTCCTAAAAAAGGCCTTCGGTGCCTCGTAYSWCACRTAYTGCAGCCRAGTWAGGCGYTGGATTTAGGTGTAGAACGCCTATTTCATCAAAAAATAAACTCCCCTTCTGAAGCTGTGAGAATAAACTCTTCAAATGTTTCGAATGCTTTCAAAGGTTCGCCGTCGTAGAGTGTGTACACAGAGCACTCCTTACTGGCAAAACGCCCCTTCTTCACTAAAACTGCGGCGCTCCATACGATCGTATTACCAATCCCATTGTATTCTTTGGCTACTTCAGGTCCGAGAGATTTCACTAAATACTCCTGATTGTCCTTTATGATCTCTGAAAGCGGGTTTATGTGAAGTTCATTGCGCGGATCTGCACCATGTTCGCTCATGCCCCCGCAGTGGCGATAAAACAACTCCACCGTGGCAGGTAAATCCAACAAGCCAAACAAGTCACGCAAAATCTATCTGCCGTACTTGCTGCTGCGGGCGCAAGTGTCCATGACATCATCAAGGTCACCATCTTCTTGGTGGATATGAATGATTTTACACGCGTGAACCCCATTTATGCATCATGGTTGGGAGAACACCGCCCAGCCCGTGCAACTGTTGCAGTGGCAGCTTTACCATTGGGCGCGCAGGTTGAAATGGATCTTACAGCCTGCTTGCCTGTATAGTATGAATGAACAGA
>JAESRJ010000198.1 GCA_016764715.1 Kordiimonadaceae bacterium
CCGATCACACTGAATGATCTTTTCAAAATTTATGAAGACAAGAATATTTTTGCCAGTAGCATCCGCTTCAAGGATGCGATGCTGGCCGCAAGCCCGCCTTCACCCGGTACCGCGACAGACCTCTCATCCGCTCGCCCCGTAAATTTGGCCGCACTTGTAGAAAGCGCCGACAATGCTAATGGCCTTGGCAGTAACGGCTGGGCATTTGGTAAAGATGTAACGGCAAATGGCCGCGGGCATCTGGTTGGGAACCCTCATTTCCCTTGGGCCGGTAACAATCGTTTTTACCAACTGCATCTAACGATCCCTGGYGAGTATGATGTGATGGGCGTTACCATCCCACCGCTGCCTGCTGTGGCCGTGGGTTTCAACAAAGACGTCGCCTGGACCCATACAGTTTCAACCGGCGTTCGCTACACACTATTTGAATTAAAATTGGACGAAAATGATCCGCTCAGCTACTGGGTGGATGACAAGAAACACACGCTCACAACCACCGAAGTTTCAGCGAAAGTTACGCTTTCTGACGGCACAGTAGAAACACGAAGCCACGTTTTTTACACCAGTATATTTGGCCCGGTTATTGTTCACCCGCGCGCGGGCCTCACCTGGTCAAAGAAAGCGGCCTACGCCATCGGCGATGTCAACAAACTGAATATAGATTCGTTTGATACATGGATCGCAATGGGTAAGGCCAGCACGGTTGCCGAACTAAAGGCTGCAGCTGGCAAAAGCTCTGGCACGCCGTGGGTGARTACCATCGCYGCKGACCGCCACGGAGACGCCCTTTATGCCGATTTCTCCCGAGTGCCAAACACTTCCACCGAAATGCTTGAGCGTTGCAAAGCCTCGCCGCGTGCTGCCGGACTGGCCAGTGCSGCGCGCATATKTGTCCTAAACGGCGCWGATAGCAGCTGYAACTGGACAGCGGCTGACCGCGTTCCGGGCGGCAGTTTTATGGATGCCAAAAACCAGCCGTCCATTATCCGCAAGGATTATGTAGCAAACAGCAATGACAGCTATTGGCTCTCTAACGACAGCGCCCGCTTCAACGCGCATTCYCCCGTRATTGGCACCGTGGGCACGCAGCAAAACCTGCGCACACGCCACGGCATTCGCGAGTTAACCAGCTTTCTGGCCGAGGTCGCTAAAACTGGCGAAAAGGTAACCACAGCAAACCTGCACGGRCTGCAATTCAGGAACAGCGCCCACGCTGCGGAACTGGTGCTTGATAGCATGGGCCCTGTTTGCGAAGGCCAGGAGGCGCTGATGAGCCTTTGCGGTGTCCTCTCTAAATGGGATAGGAAAACCAACCTTGAGAGCCAAGGCGCCGCCCTTTTTCGCGAGTTTTGGCGCACAGCAAGGAGAACACCAAAGCTATGGGAAGTGGCGTTCGACCCAGCTGATCCGGTGAACACACCGCGGCGGTTAAATACCGGTGACACCGCCGTGGTTGAAGCGCTGCGTAACGCGCTTTCATCCGCGCGRGATACGATTGAAGCTGCAGGCTTCAAGGTTGATACACCGCTCGGCGACATGCAGGCCTACCTYGACGGCGATACGCGCATCCCGCTGCATGGTGGCCACGGCGCTGCCGGGGTTCTGAATGTACTTATCCCCGGACGCCTRACTAAAACAGGCTACCAACCAGTGCACGGTGCCAGCTATATTCAGATYGTWACTTTTGACGAYGCAGGCCCYGTGGCCMAGGGCGTATTGGCCTATGCYCAGTCSGTTGATCCGGCATCRCCGCACTATACAGACCAAATGAAGGTATATTCTGCCAAAATACTGTACCGGTTGCCGTTCACCGACGCTGAGATCAAAGCGGACCCYGGCTATAAGCGGACCATTCTGCCGACCAGCAAGTAAATAAGGGGGGCGAGCTGGCRCATATGGCTTGCCCCCTACCGCATGTATGCTGTGAAATATCATACTTGGAATCGTTGCGACGCCTTAAGCAATGAAACAAAAAGGCGTTTTTCTACTGAATAAGCATGGAACCTCGATTTTGCGCTACGGGTTTGGGTCCCCAAATACGTGTGAGACGCCGCGTAGGCTTTGCCAGAAAACTGTCGGGACGCTGCCACGCCGTTTGTATCACGGCGGGGTATTCGTAACTGGAGTTACTATTGCAGGCACCGATCCTATATTTCCAACAGGCTTATTGGCTAGGCCCAGCGTCGGCACAGATGAAAACAGCCAAGGCCACCCCCTATTAAAGCGGCTCCCAGCGCAATCAGGAGTTTGTTGCGATTTGACCGTACATTCCGAGAGGAGTCCACATTTTGATAAAGGCGTGTTCCACCCTTTACGTCCTTTAGGAAGTACCAGCCACGGTACTGGTCGACATTAAATATCGACAGCTCTACCTTAAACGTCGACTGCCCAGATAGTTTGTCTGCAACCAAATCTGCCGGTGCGGGTAATTGGCTATTACTTGGCTCCATGCGTTCGTTTGGCTTTGTTACACCCTCGGAGCGATACCAAAATACATAGTCAGTTGTCGGGTCCTGTGATACTTGAAATACGATCAAGCCGCTGCCAACCACGAGCGTGAACAGGCCAGCCAATAACCAGCTCCGCAATATAGTGGTCTCGCGTTGCTGCCGCGCCAAAATAAAAGTGCGGACGCTGCGTATCTCCCGCAGTTCGTCCAATTCGGACGCAAATAGCTTTTGGACCAACGCTGCGACATCGATAGCGTAAAGTTTTGCCAGTTTTTGGAAAACATCATCAGAGGGATATCTTTTCCCCGTCTCAAGTTTGGACAAATAGGATTGCTCAATCTGTGCCCGCGCGGCAGCATCAGGTTGTGTCCAACCCACGTTCTCACGTTTCACTTTCAAAAAATCACCAAATTTCAAAGTTGCCTCCTATAGAGTTTTTCRTAGYTTTTTTCTGGYRGAGYRGRCYGCATCNNAAAAATTARCGCCAGTGACGGCCAACGACAAAGCAAGCGATACCGCCCACCATCAACATGGAGCCTAAAGTCAAAAGAAATAAGTTGCGGTTGGAAGATTCCTGTCTGACGGACCATGCGCTGTTATAGTAACGTGTGCCACCTTCAACTTTCGTATAGAAACCGTCTCCTCTGGTGTCTTTGGCCTGCACGATATCTAAGTCTAGCCGGGCATAAATTTCTTTGCTTGTCCCGTGAAAGAATGCTCGTCTATACTCTTTTTGGTCAGCATCTTTCGGAATGACACCATAAGATTCGTATATCCTTGTGCGTTCCACGCTAGGGTCCTGGGCCAACTGAAAGAACGCAAAACTACTGCCCGCCATAAGCATCAAAAGCCCCAGGGCAAACCAACTACGCCTCAGCTTATGGTCCCGGCGGTGGCGCCCCAACAGCAAGGACCGAATGCTGCTGATATCCCGGAGCTTTTCCAAATCTGCGGCGAAGATTTTATGGTCGAGATGGCCGATATTGATCTGGTAAACCTTCACCAGCTTCTCGAAGACCTCTTCTGATGGATACCGTTTACCGCTTTCCAATTTCGATAAATAGGATTGCTCAATATCCGCTTTAATCGCCGCCTCAGGTTGCGTCCAGCCCCGCTGTTCGCGTTCCGTTTTTATATAATGTCCGAAATTCATTCGACCCTCCATTTCGCTCGCCGTGGTTTCAATCTTTGCTGAAGGCCAACGGGGAATACAAGGGGAATAATCGGGCCTATTGGAGAAACATGGTGATCCCAGCTCCCATCGCTAAAAAAAACTAAAAAACTGGTATAGGCGGCATACATTGCGCGTGTCACTAGGCTCGGAGCATCTGTGATTATCTCAGCCACCACGAAAAACGAGCGGTAACTAGCTCCGAGAGCGCTGGAGCAGCCGCCGGGAACTAGCCCGGTTCGCTTCAGCCACAGCGGACATTCATCCGGCACGGCACCACTTTTAGTGGGATTTCAGTGCGCCGACCAATTAGTGCCGCACCTAATTGTACGCCGACGCCAGCCACACTGTAACGAAATAAATCCTATTCYACSGTYACSGATTTGGCCAAGTTGCGCGGCCTGTCTACATCAGTTTTGCGCAATAACCCCGCATGATACGACAATAAATGAGCCACCGTCAGATGAGCCACTGACGAGTAGGGTGCGCCCAGATCAGCCGTATTAAAATAGTGGCCTAGCGCTGCAACGTCAGGATCATCTTTATCCTGTGCATCGAATATGAAAGGGTCAGCGCCGCGCGCCTTTATTTCCTCAATCGCTGTAATGCTTTTGTGACGCACGGCAGGGTCGCCGAGGAAGCAGAATATCGGCATGCCGTATTCCACGAGCGACAGACTTCCGTGCTTAAATTCGCCAGCAAACATCGGCTCGCAGTGCAGATACGCGGWTTCTTTCAACTTCAACGCAGTTTCTAGCGCAGAGGCAAAATCAAGCCCGCGGCCAAGTGCAAAGCTACTTTGGTGCCCTGCTATTTTAGCGGCGAAATCTGCAATTTCATCTTCTCGCGAGATAATATTTTCAATAGTATCCGCAAGGGCCAAACAACCCTTTTCCCATGCGTCGAAGCTAGCTTCAGAGTTATCAGCAAGCAGTTCAACCACCAGGGTCGTGGCCATAAACTGGTTTACAACGGCTTTGGAACTTGGCACAGCGACCTCCGGGCCCGCAGCCAGACGTACTGACATATCACACATACGGTCAATGGTACTGCCAACCACATTCACAAAGGAAAGCACGCGAGCACCCTGCGATTTTGCATGTTCAATTGCGCCAATAGAATCTGCCGTTTCACCAGATTGGCTTACGGCAACCATCAGTGTTTTATCGTCAATATACGGCGGTAAATAGCGAAACTCTGACCCGATTTCGCTTAGCACATCAATAGGCAGTTTCTTATGGCGCGCATAAAATGAGCCTAGTGTGCCCGCAAAAGCGGCCGAGCCACAGGCAAGGAATATAACCTTCGTGATATCCTGTGCAGCAATGAATGCGTGTAGTTCGTCTGCATTCGAACGTGCTGATTTCACGAGCGCCCGCAAGGCCTCAGGTTCCTGGGAGATTTCTTTCCTGAGGAAATGATCAAAACCGTCTTTGGCCACTTTATCGATGGGCCAGTCAGCGTGTACTTTCACGCTTTCACTCGGCGTGCCGTCAAAATCAAAAACAGCGTGGCCGGTTGGTGTAATGGCAACGGCCTGGCCGTCTTTCAATACCTCAATATCCCGGCTGTATTCAATAAGGCTGGAAATATCGGAGGAAATTGCGGCGATGCCAGATAGGCTGACAAAATTCATGGGGCACTGATACCGCATGCCGATGATTTCTTCCGGCTTGTCTGCCCGCTGAATAACAATTGCAAAAGCGCCGCGAATTTTCTGCGTCAAATATGATACGATTTGCTGGGCTGTAGCGTCCCTGTTTTTCGCCAAAAACAGGCTTACAGTGTGYACYARYACTTCWGTATCTGTKTCWGARACACGSKTRAYGCCCGCRGCYTCAATTTCAGTRATTAACTCACGGTARTTTTCGATAATGCCGTTATGAACGATGGACACCCCGCAATCTTCGGACAAGTGCGGATGCGCATTTTCGTCACTTGGCACGCCGTGCGTGGCCCAGCGCGTGTGGCCAATCCCAGCAAAGCCATCAATGGGGCTTTCGCCCAGTATTTCTTCTAACCCAGCGAGCGGGCCTTGCTTTTTTCGCACCTCAATCGCGTTACCGCCGCTAAAAACGGAAATTCCAGCAGAATCGTACCCGCGGTAATCCAAACAGCGCAGCATACGGATAAGGTCGCTACCAATGTTTCTAGTCGCYGTGGCTGCTACAATTCCGCACATRTGTTCGWTCCCCTAGACGGTAAAAATACGTTTCGCTTTCTTAGCTTATCCAAACAAGCATGCATAGGATTATAGAGGCATGCCTCGTCAATAAATTCGCAGTGCATAACGTAGTAGTGGATACAACAGCCTGTACCGGTTCGAATTCCTCAGTACAATATAGAGACTGTTTTTTCGCGCGTTTGTGCACAGAGGGCCGTATCTGTTGAGAGAGAGAATCGATCAATTTTTCGTGATGTAAACAACAATTCCAGCAGTCCAAACCCGAAAACTCGCCCTATACTTGACTAAATCGTCAGATTTCAACCGATAAACAATTTTTAGTACGCGCTTCCCTTATTTATACTCTTATAAGACGATTTTGTCGCCATTTGCCCACCTTGAAGGCCCCTTCATCTAAAAGTTCACAAACCGCCCAAAATAGTTAGGATGCTATTTGCGATTCATCTGGTGCCCGCTACGGATAAAATCCTTAGCTATGTTTAAGGCTTTTTTCTGACACTGTGGGTAGCGTACGATTGGCACCAACACATGAACCCGGTTCGACTTCTTGGGGGTCGTCGAACCGGGTTCATTTTTTTTACTATGCGCCAGTCAAGCAACTGCTTTTCGGTGGGCAGTCACAGGCGGGCTAGCACTAACACCTTACTCGCCCTCATCATTTGATAGCGCCCGAACCACGTCTCCCGCGCTTTAGAAGCCTGGCCGGGCGCAGGCCAATAAATAGAAATTTATTTACGAAGTTCCTCTCAAAATCTTTGCCCGTTTCACGTTCCATGTAAGCGGTAGAACCCATGTCAAAGTTCGGGACGAAGTTACGGTTGCGCCTAAAATCTCGTTCCAAAACCCGAACGATGACAGTGACCGTATACTACTATATTTCGACGCAATATTTCTTCGGAACGTGCTGTGTTATTTTGTTATAAAAAGCAGTACAGCACCTCGTACATAGGCTAGTGGATCATCTTAATCCGGGCGGGCTTTTTTTCATTGGCATAACAGAGAAGCTGGCGACGATAGACCCGCAGCTTACTTATCTAGAATCGGCCACCTATCAGAAAAAAGGTTGCATACACTGAGCTCTTCAGCGCCTGAGCCGGCACAAAGCCGCCTCCAATGCCTTGACCGAAGCCATCGCTCCAGTCGCCAAAATGCGCCCCGCCGATACAGCCGCCGAGAAACTAGCGGTGCGTTATCCCCAAATACTAAAAAAGGGCTAGAGACACARCGTGCTCTAACCCTTTGNAATTAGTGGTGCACCGAGGAGGATTCGAACCCCCGGCCCCCAGATTCGTAGTCTGGTGCTCTATCCAGCTGAGCTATCGGTGCACATCARTTTTTCACACTWYYRATTGGTCTCAATCAGCRGTGTGCGGCGGAARCTATCAGAAAGCATTATGAATGCAAGCGAGAAATCGCTTTTTCTTTTTTCAGCCATACTTTATCAGTAAGTTTATCGTTCCAAACGCTTTTAAGGATTGGCTTTTATGGCCCTAAATAAAGTTACTGCYGCTRTTTCACTGCCYRTANTTCTTNYTGGTTRCGGCTTGYTCAAATTACGGCGGCGATTGGCCGAATCTCGGCGCACCRCTACCAAAAGCCGAAGAGCGAAACCGTACAGTAATTGCGACAGTACCAATGGTCCCCATTACCTATGCGGACACGGCCCCAACCGATCCTGAAGAGGTCGCTGCCCTGCTGGCAGATATTAAACAAGCGCTCAGCACAGCAGTCAGCGAATACCAAGCCGCTACAGTGAAATTTTCTGCAGCCAGCGTCGCGGAAAAGCCTTATATCTGGAACGAGATGCAGTTTGCCCTTACCCGCGTTAGCCAAACAGCGAGCCGTCTCGACCCCTTTTTGAATTCCGMCCCCCTYGACGGCACACCACTGCTGGCTGAGATTGAAACGCTTAAAGGCAAGCAGGAAGCTTTTCTAGTGGCTGAACGGGGCAGGCTAGCGGTTTCAAAACCTTAAAGCAGGCCGCCAGCAGTAAGGAAGCTAGCAAAAAGTTACGTCGCCACTGCTTTCTCGATAGCACGCACGATACAGTCCGCAGCGAGTGTGCCCACAAGCGCCAACATAGGTGCCAATTCCCCCTCTAGGGTTTTCTCGCCTGTGGCCATTGCAAAAACAGTATCACCGTCGAAAGGTGTATGAATAGGCCGGATTGCGCGTGCAAACCCATCCTGCGCCATCATCGCCATGCGCTTGCATGCGGTTTTATTTAAATCGAGGTTTGTCGCAACAGCGCCAATTGTTGTGTTGGCGCCGACAAAGCCTATTTTTGGCATATCTATAACACCGTGTTCCATATTGGGGCTGGCGACACCAAAACTATTCACCGCAACGATCGCTGACACAATTATACCTGTATCGGTGATAAGGCTCGCGCTCGCGATACCGCCCGGCCTGTTCCCAGCCGTCGCACCGCACCCGGCGCCCACGCGTCCGTGCTTCACATGCGGCGATACTGCTTTCAGTGCCTGAACCCCAAGTGTTCGGTAAGGGGGCTCTACGCCCCAGTTTTTGTCGCCGCCATTGGCTAGATCAAATAATATAGCAGACGGCACCACAGGGATCGCCCTTGCGCCAAAAGCAAAGCCGGTTCCAGCTTCAGACAATTCTGCCGTGACACCGTCAGCCGCTGCAAGGCCAAAAACTGACCCGCCTGAAAGAACGAGACAGTGCACTTTTTCAATAAGGCAGGTTGGGTCAAGTGCCTCGGTATCCCGTGTACCCGGCCCACCGCCGCGAACATCAACGCCCATTGCAATTGGGGCGTCTGGCAAAATAACGGTAACACCGGTTTTTACTGTAGTGTCCTCAGCCTGCCCCACCTGAATACCAGGCACATCTGTGAAGCTATCGGTTAGGCCAGCTTTCGTTACTATTTTAACCATTTGGCTGACCTTCTTACTGATTTGTTAAAGAGCAAACTTTGCCACCGAGGTGGTACACTCTCCCTGAGCCGCCTATTTGCTTTCGGCTGGCAAACATAGCTTAAAGACAGAACCGTCTGCACTGGTTTTTTCCAGCTCAATTGTTCCGCCATGGGCCAACAATATATCACGTGACGTAGCGAGCCCAAGGCCGGTTCCGCCGGTCGTCGCAGAGGCAAAAGCTTTAAAAAGGTTCGGCTGCACGGCTTCTGAAATGCCAGGGCCATTGTCTGCAATGTAAACATGGCACGTGCCGTCCTCGTCGCATTTCGCGCTAAAGGCTATTGTACCTTCATCGCCTTGCACCTGATGCGCATTACGGCAGAGATTGAGGAAAACTCTATAAAGCTGTTCTGAATCTGCATAGAGCCGGAATTCCTCATCAATCTGGATATCAAAATTGAAGGCGTCCGCTTCAATCAAACCAAGGGAAGATCCTACGTCTTCCAACAGCTTGGCCAGATGGACACTTTCTTTCTCCGGAACCGGGTCGTCAGCCTTACCGTGTTTAAGCGTCCCTTCACAAAGCGCGATGGCACGGGTTACGGCCCGCATCAAGCGGCTGGATACTTTTTGTACACGCGGATCATCAACGCGCTGCAACGCGTCCGCCGCCAATTGTGCCGTAGCCAGCACGTTTCGCAGGTCATGGCTAATTTTCGCAACGGCTTCGCCAAGTGACGCCAATCTGTTTTTTTGGTTCAAACTTTGTCTGACTTCATCTTGCATCCGCGCAAGCTCGCGCGATATCAGGCCTATCTCATCTGACCGGCGTTTGGAGTTAACTTGGCCGACGGCGGCCTCCGGTCGCCTGCGGAAGGCAACGATACTGTCTTTCACTTTGCGCATGGGCCGCACCACAAGGAGATGCAGCGATAAATAAACAAGAATACCGATGAAAATCGAAATAATGACCGAGAGCAACATAATTTGGTTGGCGTGGGCTGACAGCTCCTCATACAGCTCGGCCTCGTCGAGCGTTACCTCGAACCAACGCGTGCCTGGGATCATGGAATTACCCACCACACTAATCGCCCGCGTGCCCCTAGCATCCAGCGTCATCAACGCATCAGTGATCAACTCGCCGAGAGAGGTTTGCCTCAAATCGTATTTTGCGTCCACTTCTTCAGGCCGAACATCGCCGCCAAGCAAATAGCTACGTTCTTGCCGCCGAACAACAACCGAGATGACGCCTGCAGTATTCAGAAGGCGCTGTTCAAGCTCTGGGCTAACCGAGTAATTTTCCGCGGCTTCTAGCGACAAGGATGCGATCTCAGCATTCTCCAACCGCTTCTCCAGAAAATCCTTACGGAAGAAAGCGATCGACGGGAAATACACCACAAACGCCACCAACATCACAAACATGAAGGTAAGGATGAGCAAGCGCGCTCTAAGGCTGGATGTMACAGGTCTGTAATGCTCAGGCATACGTTGGTTGAATCCCATCCKCAGRYGAAAAGCAAGCAAAGAAGTGATTGYTCTTKRTCAATTTTSMYCNCTTYTWTTKMYSAASWSSANCGYGYGCGCCCTTCATATARGGWRTAWTGATACTGAAAAAAGGCATTTCCCCCACTATGATGGTACAGACCATCATAGTAGTTATTCGGGCATTCTATCCCAGCTCCAGCGCTACGAAGATATAGGCCATAAAGGGACAAATTCAGTCGACAGCAGTTGACTCGCCCCCTAGCCCCCGCTATATACGCGCTCGAAATTGATCGCCGGACCAAGCAACAATGCAAGGCCGAGCGGATAGCTGGAGTAAAACAAGTGAAACGGACCTTTCAACCAAGTGTGCTTGTACGTAAACGCCGTCATGGTTTCCGGGCACGGAAAGCAACCGTTGGCGGCCGCCGCATTTTGGCAGCACGTCGTGCAAGAGGCCGCAAGCGCCTTTCAGCGTAGCGCCCGACAGTCGCACGGTCTTTTGCCGAGCGTCCTGCACTAAAATACTTATAAAGCCGGCTGAGAGTTCGTTTGGATTTCTCAAGTCGGCTTTTTAAGTTTCTAGACATGCCGTCATGGTATTACAGCGACCTGCAAACAAAGAGACTCGGAGCCATAGTGCCTGAAAGCAWGAAAAAGCTAGCTCGGATTACCAAACGGCCCGATTATTTGGCCGTCGCCAGCACGCGCCGTAAGTGGGTAACGCCGTCTTTTATTCTGCAAGCCAAACCAGGAGAAGGCGATTCGCCGCCACGCGCTGGCTTTACCGCCTCAAAAAAAGTGGGGAAAGCCGTTGTTCGTAGCAAGGCCCGCAGAAGAATAAAGGAAGCTGTAAGACTTATTTTGCCGAACGAAGGCGAAGCCGGTTGGTCTTATGTATTTATCGCTCGGCAAGCAGCGACCATCTACCCGTTTGAGAAACTCCAGTCTGATATCAAGTGGGCCCTTGCAAAACTGGCGTCGGGTGCCGACTTAAAGTCTAACGGCGGCAGGAACCGCAGGTAATCAAGGGAAAATGAGCCCACATGGGTAACGGTGACAATAAACCTGAGACAGAAAAGTCGCTTTTGGCGATGATTTTTTACGGCTTTKTCCGCTTTTACCAACTGGTTATTTCCCCCTATTTGGCACCGCGCTGCCGGTACCAACCGACCTGTAGCAGCTATGCGATTGAAGCAATTGAGACCCACGGCGCCCTAAAAGGCGGGTGGTTAGCAACTAAACGAATTGGCCGATGTCATCCTTGGGGTGGATTTGGATATGATCCTGTGCCAAAAAGCACCGGCAAAAACGCGGGCGTAAAAACCGGCAGTACGACGAACACGGAAACAGGTGGGAAGGCAGACAGTGAAAACTGTTGCCCTCACGCTAAGTAAAACAAGAAATTAAAAGTCCGGGATTGGCAAAAAGCCAGCTAGGCAACCAGGGTGTAGTATCTGATGGGTGATAATAAAAACTTTATTCTTTTCGCGGTAATCTCGCTGGCGATCCTTATTGGCTACAATATGTTTTATTTGGTGCCAAAGCAGCAGGAAGCAGACCGTGTTTGGGAAATTGCGCGGCAAGAAGCTATTGCCCGCGGTGAGTTAGACCCCGCCCTACCCGCACCAACAAGAACAGCACCGCAAGCTGCACCGCGCAGCGATAATGCTGCGCCAACATCTTTGGCTTTTCAGGATGCTGGTTTTGTACGTATTGAAACACCGGAGCTTTCTGGTTCTATCTCCCTGCGTGGCGCCCGCTTTGATGACTTGGTTTTAACAAACCACCGTGTGTCGAAAGATGCGGATTCAGATAACATCCAACTGCTGAAAAAATACGGCGAGAACGATGCTTATTTCGCAAGTTTCAACTGGTTCAACCGCTCACGTGCTGAAGGTATGTCCCCCACTAATGAAACTGCGTGGACTGCAGACCAGG
>JAESRJ010000052.1 GCA_016764715.1 Kordiimonadaceae bacterium
TTGTGGTTGCGGCGAAACAAAGATAACGCGGGCCCCTTGTCTTTTTAGGTCATTATAGGCTGTTGCCATTTCCTTCACTTGGGCCACGCAGAGCGGGCACCAGTTCCCGCGGTAAAAAATCAGGATAGTTGAACTGCCTTTAAAGCTGTTGCTGGCAACCGTTTCTCCATCAGTGGTGAGGAGGGTGAAGGCTGGTAGAGGCTTGCCTCGTGACAACCGCGACGCAGAGCGGTCGAGCACCGAATACCAAAGGTTATAGAGCAACAGAAATACGCAGCCGGCAACCGATACGACAGCCACCTGATATCCGTCGAAGCCAAACAGAGGAAGGCTGATGCCTAGCCCCGCGCCTATAACGGCTAGAGTGGTTATCAAAACCAGGTTTGCACTGGTTCGCGCTGTGTTTTTAAAAATCATARCTCGCGCGAAAAATAGGGCCATGGGCGCGCTAGTGAGCAAAACTGCAAGTGGCGGAAGAAAAGGCTGGCCAATGATGAGAGCCTTAATGCCGATGACAGTCATCACCATGACAAAAGTAACATAAAAAATAATGTATATCGATTTGGCCATGGCGGTAACTCCCTTACTAATTCCACTTTGCTTGCGCGTATCTTAAAAAGAAAAATTGCGGCGGCGCAAATTCAAAAGCGGCATGCTCACAGAAAAGTGACGTTCTGTCCCGTGCGGCAGGCCGTTGGCTTGTGCTCACAAAGCGCAACCGGTCATGGCCGTTTTTCATCAAATAGTAAGGGTTGTCGTGATAATCTTCTCTCTCTTTGGAGGGATACGGGTGCTGAGTTCAATCGCAATGACACATATACTCAAGGCGAACAGCAACAATGGCAGATAGCAGTAAATGTATTTTAATCGTCGAGGACAATCCAGTTCTTGCACGTATTCTTGGGCTAATTCTTGAAAAAATTCCGCTTGAATATGATGTGGTGACCGACGGTCCCGCGGCAATTTCTGCTGCGAAAGCCAAAGCTTACGAGGCTGTGCTGATGGATATCATGTTGCCCAAAATGGACGGCATGCAGGCGACCAGGGAAATTCGAAAACTGTCTGATCAGGCCGCTGAAATGCCGATTATTGCGGTTACCGGCAGGATAAGCCAACATTCCGAGCAGGAATATCGGGATGCTGGCCTAACCGCCGTGATTAAAAAACCGGTGAACACCAGCAACCTTATGGCGTTGCTTTCTCAGCATTTATCAACTGATGATGAAGCCCGAGCTATTGCGGAGGCCAAAGGGCTGCCGGTGAAAGACATTTTTGATGTCAAAGAACTGGATCAGGTTAATTTCGCGACCATGGCCGAATACCATTCAATCCTTGAAGATGATTTTTTACCGCTTTTGGATAAATATTTAGCGGCAGGCGGCGACGTATTGACCGAGATATGTGATGCAATTAGTGCGAACAATGCCGAACAAGTCGAATTTATTGCCCATAAATTTAAGTCCACTAGCCTAGTGTTTGGCGCGGAGCGGGTGTCTAATTTGGCTGCTCAGCTGGAGGTTATGGGCCGYMGGAATCAATTGGACAAAGTAGGGGAAACCTTCGGCGAACTAAGCTGGCAATTTGAATTGGCGCAGGAGCTGTTGGAGAAAAAATCAGAAGAAATGCGCAGCGAGCAACGGCGCTARCATGCTAGCTTAGCGCCGTGTTTAGTCTGTATATTCGCGGAACCTGWCGAACTTAAGCAATGTCGCCAAAGTGTTTCAGCGCGGCTGGTGCGATAATATTGCCCCATTCTTGGACAAAATGACCGCCATCGGCGATCTCCATCGGTTCCGGGCAACCGTTGATAACTTTCGCCAACATGTGCATTGCTTTCGGGCCAAGAACCGGGTCCAGCATGCCGACAGCCATAAAGCTTTTGCCCTGCCAGGTCTCTTTCCAGAACTGTAASGCGCGTTTCGATGTTTCCACGCCTTCCATGTCTTCACTTGTCATCACCAATTGCGGGAATTGGCGGACACCGGCTTTATAGCTTTGGTCAGGGAAAGGCGCATCGTACGCCGCGACTTCGGAATCAGATAAATGCGGGGTGGAACGCTTCATTAAGCCACCCACGGGGAAATCAGGTGTGTTTTTTACATAGGCTCGCCATTCGTCAAAGCCTTTACCGCTACTGCGCCCTGTTGCAATAGATGTGTTCATAACGATCAAACGGTCAAACCTGTCTTGCATGTCCACTGGCAAGGTCAGGCCAATTAGGCCGCCCCAGTCTTGGCAGACCAGGGTGATGTTTTTGAGGTCAAGCCGTTCGATGAGGCGCATAAGGTGATTGCGGTGAAAATGAAAGGTATAGTCTTCATCTTTTGTGGGTTTGTCTGAGCGACCAAAGCCGAAGTAATCWGGCGCAATAACGCGGGCACCTGTTTCGAGGAAATGCGGGATCATATGGCGGTATAAGTAGGACCAGCTCGGCTCACCGTGGAGGCAGAGAAACGTACGCTCTGCGTCTTTTWGTCCTTCGTCTACATAGTGCGCCCGCATACCTTCATAGCCTGGCAAGTCGTCAATATAGTTGGGGGCGTAGGGCCAATCTGGTAGGTTTTCAAACCGGTCATCTGGTGTTCTTAGGGTCTCGATCGCCATGTGTGCTCTCCCGCAGTATTAATCCGACTTAGGATAATATAAGGCGAACGGGCGCGAATGCTACAAGGCSATGGCCACAAAAGCGTTACTGGTAATTGAAGCGCGTACCGCCGCTGTTCTAAAAGCGGCGGAGGCTCTAGCTTGGCTCTATTCTTTCATGCCGTCGCAGCGTGGGTCTTGCTGCTGTACTGCGGCGATTTGCTCGCGCGTGAAAGGAAGCGGATCACAGCCGTGTTCCATTTCGCAGATCAGGTCGTATTTTGGTTCGGCTAATTTGTGGCATTCAAAACAGTTGCCGCCGAAGCGGTTAAATACTTCGTCTGCACCGCGSACTTTGATACTGGATCCCGTTTTTGAAACATTAAGCTCAAAAAACTCCCAATCATTGGTGCGGGGYTGCCAGCCTTTRTGGCGCTTGATCATCACTTCCGTTGGCACCAACTGCACTACGGATCCTACTGGATAAACCGCACCGTCAGGCGCATTCACGGCAGCSAGAGTTGCTTCCAGATCACCCAGCAAATTATCAACGAAAAAATGCTTCACCTTGGTCATCTCGGCCAGGCATTTGAAGGTATCGTCGGTGATCTTCAGCTCGTCGGCGTGCGTGGCAGCGTTGCTGCCCAATAGCAAACTTGCAGCAAGCGCGATTTTAGCGATGAGAATGTTCCGTGATTTTCTGGCCATGATTTTAGTCCCCTGTTTCATCTTTGGGCAAGTGGCGTGTTAAGCCCAGCGGCCCCTTTGTGTCCCTACATCAAGAAGTATGGGGCAAATCGCAGGCTTGGCAAGGACCGCAGGTGGGGTCTATTTGCTAAGCTGGTGCCTTCATCAACAATGGGGATCAATAATGGGGTGGCGGCGGGTCGTCTGAAGCCTTCTCACCGTCATACACCATACTRCTCATTTGGTCATGYAGCATGCCCAGTTTWYGYGTCAGCTGRTCAATCACYTTCCACTGTTTGGTKACYTGCTCRTTCARGCTTTCGATGGTYTCYTGCTGGTAGACAAACTTGATCTCMAGTTCGGTCATGCTGACAGAAATTTTATCAAATGCAGCGTTTGCAACGACGCTTTCTGGCGGTTTTTTTGGTGGCGGCATGGGGCCTGCTCCGTAACGGGTTGTTCTTACTGTATTCTTAGCGGGTTTAGATTTGCATCTCAAACACAAAGAAAAACTATTCTAATTTCATGAATTTATGCTATTGATATTGGGCGTTATTACTATAGATAGCGCCTAGTTCACCTACTGTTCAGCTTTATACGCGTACACGGGGAATAATCGCAAGTTGTAGGGGCTTGTATGTTAAGGGGAYGYGRTGCTTTTTNKTGRGSAWNNNNYGCRATGGAAACGCGAWTACTGATTGAGGGCAGGGCTTCACATGAGCTTTGGTGACGGAATTGAAAAAGCTGGCTCGTTAGCGAACCAAGCTTTCGAATTAATGAAAACACATGATGTACCGGCTGCGCCGCCAAACTTTGAAGTTTGGTACAGCTATGTCAGCGAACGTTTTCCAGATTTGAAAAAAACGCTCGATCAGATGATCGACGGTGAAGGCTCATTTGACGGCGTCAAAAACGCTGACCTGTATGAGACCTTTATTGGCCACTTGGATGAGAAAATCCTCGTGCAGGAAACCGGCGGTGAGATCCARAGCCAGGTTAAAGAGATGCTGTTGGCTCTTGGTGGCGCCTCGGCTCAGATTAAAGGATTTAGCGCCTCAATTGCGACAAACCTTGAGACATTCTCCAGCGACCAAAGCCTTGGCGGTATTGAGCAGTTTGTCCAGAATATGATGCTGGAAACCAGGCGCATTCAAAAAAGTAATGAGCTGCTGCAAAATCASCYCRATNNRTYGYSKSMWWMAATCNNTGNKTKGNCNAGRRYRATYTGRWMMMGGCCGAGCAGGAAAGCTACACCGACGCGCTCACTGGRATYGCAAACCGCAAAAAGTTTGATGTCACACTGCGCTCTGCCATGCGGGCRGCKRCTAAARCTGGTGAGCCGCTTTGTTTGGCCTTGGGTGATATTGATCTCTTCAAAAAATTTAACGACAGTTTCGGCCACCAGGTGGGTGACCAGGTGCTTAAACTCGTTGCGAAGTCCCTCCACGATAATGTGAAGGGCGGCGACTTGGCTGCGCGTTACGGCGGCGAAGAATTTGCGCTTATTTTACCGAACACCAAGCTGCAGGACGCCTTTGGCCTTGTTGAAAGTATTCGCGAAACCATTGGGTCTAGGCGGGTACGTAACCGGCAAAAAGGCATTGATTACGGCGCGGTGACTTTATCGCTGGGCCTTGCCGAATTTAGAATTGGCGAAGCGGGCGGTGATCTTATTGGCCGTGCGGATGCAGCGCTTTATGATGCTAAGGATGCTGGCCGCAACCAGACAATTATGGCTGATAAATAGAGTTAACTCGGTTTGTATTGAAGCCACTTTTTTGGTGCATGGCTTCACTGGTTTTGCTGCTTTTGCGTGCCAAGGCGGCAGCACTGGTTACTCCGCTGATAATTTACCCAGCAGCCGCAGGCGGCTAATGCCGCCGTCGGGGTAAATATTCACGCGTACATGTGTGATAGGGCCAATGCTTTCTACAGCCTCGCGGAACTCGTGGATGGCATCTGCCGTAAGCGGTTGTTTCGGAAGAAGTTCCTGCCAAAACTGGCTTTGCACGGGCAGGCTCGTATCGGTGCCAGTTTCCACGCAGGCGGCCTGCAGCGAAATTGCGCTTGGAAAGTTGCCTTTGAAATGCGCKGTGTCGACAACTACGCCGTCGACGCTTCCTCTATGGCCGAGCGCGACAATGGCCCAGTCGTTGCCGGGTTCRCGGCGGCGGCGGGTCTCCCAACCGTCTCCCATGTTGATGCCCCGGCCCGGTGCCATAATGTTGGCGAGAATGCCGAAATGCTCATTGTTGGCTACTATGGGTCTGCCGCCATTTTCTGCRGCGATTAAGTCGATCTCATTCTCATAATCTGCTGGYTGCCAGTTTTTRTARAAACTGCCGTAAACCCGAAGSCGYGCGACMCCGCCGTCSGGCAGAATATTCAGCCGYAAGTGSGTGCARGGYTTTTCGCTGYGYGCTTCAATAWAGTGGTGGYTGTCGCCGTTCAGRTCYGTTGGKGCAACCAGYTCTTGCCAATCGGCRTCGCTGCCMGGCACATCRGCRTCTGACGAGCAAACATCGATGGATGCAGCGGGCGGGAAGTTGCCGGTGAAATGGCTGGTATCAATATTGAAACCTTCAATGATGCCGGGCTGCCCAAGCTTGATGATGCAGTGATCATGGCCCGTGGTGCGCTTACGGCGGCTTTCCCAGCCGTCCATCCATTTGCCGTTTTCGTCATATTTCCCGACAATGAAAACAGGGTCGGCGGGATCGATCAGCCGTGCTTTATCGGCGAAAAAATCATCGCTCGCAGCGGTCACAACTGCGCCGAGGCGGGGTGATGCCAAGTTGATGAAGCGACGGGTGAAATCTGGAGTGCTCATGATTGTTTGCTCAGTTTAGGGTTAGCCAATTCGGCCTTAAATTTTTGTTAGATCGCAAAGCCGGAAGTAAGCGATCCGGTCAATTTCTTTAAGCGCGGTGCCAAATTCGGTTTGGCGGTCATTATTGATCCGCGCCCGAAAGGCGGAGAGAATATCCTGCCGGTTMAGCCCYTTAACMGCGATGATRAAGGGGAARCCAAACTTKSCYTTATAGCSGGTGTTCAGGGACTGAAATTCTTCAWAYTCRRCTTGTGTRCATTTATGGAGRCCWGCACCCGTTTGTTCATTWGTGGASGCYTCGGTTAGTTCTTCGCCCACAGCCAATTTYTGGGCAAGATCCGGGTGTGCACAAATAAGCTTCATTCGTGTGGCTTCTTCCGCCCYTGATACTGTATGTGCCATGGCCTTGTATAGGCCGTCCACCGWATCTAGGTTTGTACCACTGCGGTGGCCCCATGCGCCCGTCGCAGCCCAGGCACTATACTCGTAAATGCCGCCATAGGCTTCCTCGAAGATCAGTTCTGAAACCTTGCTAGCCTGAAYTTTTAGCAGTGCATTGTTCATTCTTCTGCCTCTTTGTAAGGGTGTTCTTTGGCCCAGTGGCGCGCAATATCTACGCGGCGGGTGAACCATACGGCTTCGTGCGATTTGGCATATTCGAAAAAGCGCTCGAGTGCTTTGATGCGTCCGGGCCTGCCAACTAGCCGGCAATGAAGGCCAATCGACATCATTTTGGGACTGTCTTCGCCTTCTTCGTAAAGGGCATCAAACGCATCTTTGAGATAATTGAAAAACTGATCGCCTGCGTTAAATCCTTGTGGGGACGCGAAGCGCATATCATTGCAATCGAGCGTGTAAGGTATCACTAGCTGGGCGCCGCCAGCATGTGGTCGCCAGAAGGGCAGGTCATCGGAATAATCGTCGGCGTCATAAAGGAAGCYGCCRTCTTCYTCGACAAGYTTACCGGTGTTGGGGCTGGTGCGGCCGGTRTACCAACCAAGGGGGCGYTCGCCTGTRAGCTCKGTGATGATYTTCACRGCTTCRGCCATATGGGCGCGCTCRGTCTCWATATCAATATCCTGATAATTGATCCAGCGCAGGCCGTGGCTACATACTTCGTGGCCGTCTGCAATGATGGCCTTTGCCACATCAGGATGGCGCCCTAAGGCCATAGCCACAGCAAAAACAGTGACGGGAATATCGTATTTTTTAAATAATTTGAGCAAGCGCCAAACACCGGCTCTGCTGCCGTACTCGTAAATGCTTTCCATGCTCATATGGCGGCCGGYAACAGGGGCTGCGCCGATGATCTCAGACAGGAAGGTTTCTGCGCCAGCGTCGCCGTGCAATACGCAATTTTCGCCGCCTTCTTCGTAATTCATCACCACTTGCACAGCGATACGGGCCTCGTTTGGCCAGTTGGCGTGCGGCGGATTTGCGCCGTAGCCGATCATGTTGCGGGGATAATGGCCATCTGTCTGTGTCATCTTGGCTTCCATGGTTATCTTGTACCGCTGGCTTTTAGGATCGTGTGAAGGTCAGGTGCCGTATTATGGTGGCTGAAGTTAATCTGCGCTTCAATCGACGCTAGATGTTCCAGTAATATTGCACTTGCAGTACCCAAATCAGCGTTCTCSAGCGCAGCAACAATGTCTGTATGCTCGCTGCCTTTGCAATTATTGTTACTGCCGCGTTGGCCGTACCGGGCRATRACAAGCGATGTCTGRAAGATRAGCTGTTCMAGGAAYGTRAGCATRGGYTGGTTCTGSGCGATCTTGGCGAGTTCWATATGAAACTGGCCRGTAAGCCTGATCCAYAAAGTAATRTCCGCMGCWGCCAGKGCGSTYTTCTCGCGYTCRACRTGCTTTTKYARGGCCRCRATRTCGCKTTTMTTKGCACGTTCAAAAACCTGTTTMAGCARSGCRGCTTCMACAAAGGCGCGGGCCTCAAAAACCTGGCGAGCTTCTTCTGTAGTAGGCGAAGCAACTACAGCGCCTTTATTCTTTTCGAGACTGATAATATTGTCTTTGGACAGCAGCAGGAAAGCTTGCCGGATCATGCCGCGGCTAACRCCGAAMACTTCRCAAAGCGATTCTTCCGTAAGCTTGGTGCCGGGSGCCAGTCGTTGCTCAAGAACGCTATCGCGAATGCGCGCGCAGACAGTTTCCGCAGTAAGAGCAACAGGTTGAGGCATGATGTGTATTTCTCAAATTTGAGCACGCAAGGGACTTAGGTCGGTTTTCTAAAGTCAAGTTTCGATGATTTTGCATAATTGTCAACAATTTAAATGCCATAATGTTCATGATTTACTTTACAAATAGTCAATGATCCGCCAATCTTTAGGCTGGATTACATGCATACCTGCTTCAGGCGGGCTTACTGTAAAGAGGGATAGRCGATGGCYGGAYTGACGACCCACATATTGGAYACAGCGCGCGGTTGCCCKGCAGAGGGCGTKCAGATCGYGCTTTTYAAACTWGGCGAWGRCGGYGYGCGRRWGCWGCTTAAAACWCTGRCKACWAAYGCGGACGGSCGTGTGGATGGCCCGYTGCTGCARGGTGACGATTTTAAAGTGGGCACCTATGTGCTTGAGTTCGCTGTAGCCGATTATTTCAAGGCTTGCGGCACGGAACTTGCGGAGCCGCCGTTCCTAGATGTTGTGCCTATTCAATTTGGCATAGCAGATAAAGAAGCGCATTATCATGTGCCGCTGTTAATCTCGCCGTACGGATACAGTACTTACCGGGGTAGTTGAGGCACGAACACGCTACAACACTCGCAGGGAATTTATTAAAACGAATACTCATTTAAGATCAGGATGCCGGGCAAATGACGCCAGCCACTTTACAATCACACCTCCCTAAAACATCAGATGAAATACGCTTCATCCTTGATGACAAAGTGCACACAGTGCAGGGCGGTGACCCAACCTCGACGTTGCTGAATTACCTGCGCTACGACTTAGCACGCACCGGTAGTAAAGAAGGCTGTGCCGAAGGCGATTGCGGCGCCTGCACGGTRGTTGTTGGYWCGCTTAAGGGCGAYAGRGTTGAATACCGRGCAGTGAATGCKTGCATTATTTTCCTWCCAACGCTCGACGGTAAAGARCTGCTCACTGTTGAAAGCCTGAAGGCGCGCGGCGCCAACCTGCATCCGGTTCAGGCAGCGCTTGTTGAAACACACGGTTCCCAGTGCGGCTTTTGCACACCGGGTTTTGTTATGTCGCTGTACGCCCTGTATCTGAAAGGCAAAGTGCCGAGCAAAAACGAGATTGAAGATGCGCTCGCAGGCAACCTATGCCGCTGCACTGGGTACGGCCCTATCATTGAGGCTGCGAGCCTGATGTTCGAAATCGGTGCGTCTGAACTGCCGGATATGGATGAAAAAACAGCGCGGCTGAAGGCAATAGCCAGAACCGATACGCTCGCCATTACTGGTAAAAGCATTCTGACAGGCGGTGAAAAACGCTACTTCGCTCCTGTCACTGTAGATGCACTTGCAGCTGTTGCTGCGGAGAACCCGGATGCCACTTTCCTTGCCGGCGGAACGGACGTCGGTTTATGGGTTACCAAGATGCACAAGGAGCTGTCGACGGTGATTTATGTTGGCGATGTTGCTGAACTGTTGGAAATTACCGAGACGGAGGATGCAATCGAAATAGGTGCTAGTGTTAGCTACACCGACGCGATGGGATTGCTTGGCAAATATTACCCTGACATGGGAGAGATTGTACGGCGGCTTGGCTCAGTGCAAATCCGTAACAGCGGCACGCTTGGCGGCAATATTGCAAACGGTTCACCGATCGGCGATGGCCCGCCATTGTTGATTGCAGTGGGCGCAGAGCTCGTGCTGCGAAAAGGCAAGAGCGAGCGCACCATTTTGCTCGAAGATTTTTTCATTGCTTACGGTCAACAAGACCTAGCCGCGGGCGAATTTGTTAGCAGGATCATCGTGCCAAAACCGACCCCGAATTTGACCTATGCAGCCTATAAATTATCCAAGCGGTTTGATCAGGATATCTCTGCGGTGTGCGCAGGCTTTGGTGTCACGATTGAGGCAGGTAAAGTGACATCAGCCAAACTGGCGTACGGCGGCATGGCGGCAACGCCCAAACGCGCCGCAAACGCCGAAGCGGCGCTTGTTGGCAACCGTTGGGACAAGGCCACCATTCAAAATGCAATGGCTGCGATGAAGGATGATTTCACGCCGCTTGATGATATGCGGGCCTCGGCCAAATACAGAAGCATCAGTGCAGCAAATCTGTTGATGAAGATGTATCTGGAAAGCACGGACGTGGGCGCGACCCGAGTGGTTGGCGCGAAGGAGCCCGCGCATGCCTAAGGACCAAACAGTGGGCGCGGTGTCCAGTATCAGCGGTGCAGTACACCGGGATCTAAAACACGATAGCGCGCACAAACATGTGGCGGGCAGTGCCGTTTATATCGACGACATGGCTGAGCCTAAAAACATGCTGCATATCTATGTAGCGATGAGCGAAAAAGCCCACGCCACGATCACTTCGCTTGATCTTTCGTCAGTGCATTCCGCACAAGGCGTTGCCTGTGTGCTAACGGCTTCTGATATTCCCGGCCGTAATGACGTGAGCCCGTTTGCAGGCGACGATCCGCTGTTCGCGGAAACGCTGGTGGAATATATCGGCCAGCCAATGTTCGCCGTTGCCGCCTGTAGTTTGGAAGAAGCGCGAGCTGCAGCAAAACTGGCTGTGGTTTCGTATGATGAGCATCCAGCGCTGATTACAATCGACGCCGCTGAGGCGGCTGGYTCGGTGATTGAAGATAGCCAAAAGATGGGGCAGGGMRACGCSGCTGMKAAGCTCGCGTCYGCWCCAAATCGGCTTTCGGGCAGTTTCCGGATTGGCGGGCAAGATCACTTTTACCTGGAAGGCCAGATCGCCTTTGCACTGCCAAAAGAAGACGGCGATGTGCACGTTTATTCGTCTACGCAACACCCCAGTGAGGTGCAGCATCTTGTCGCACACGTCCTTGGGCGGCCTTCAAACGCTGTAACCGTTGAAGTGCGGCGTATGGGCGGCGGCTTTGGCGGCAAGGAAACACATCCGGCGATGTTTGCGGCGATCAGCTCGCTCGTTGCCGTGAAAACCGGCCAGCCAGCCAAGCTGCGGCTTGACCGCGACGATGATATGATCATGACCGGTAAGCGCCACGATTTTAAATATAGCTACGATGTTGGCTTCGGCGCTGACGGCAGGATTGAAGGTATTAAAATTGAGCTAGCATCACGCTGTGGCCGTTCGACCGACCTGTCGCCTGCCATTAATGACCGCGCGATGTTCCATGTGGACAATTGTTACTATCTGTCAGACGTCGATATTCTGTCGCACCGCTATAAAACCCACACTGTGTCGAACACCGCCTTTCGCGGTTTTGGTGGCCCGCAAGGYATGATMGGTATTGARCGGGTGATTGAGCATATTGCGCTGGAGYTGRGMYTTGATCCGCTCGATGTTCGCATGGTCAATCTTTACGGTGATACCGGGCGAAACGTAACGCCGTTTGGCATGACGGTCGAGGACAGTGTTGCAGACGAGATCATGGCAACAGTTGCCGAAACAAGTGATTACMGGGCGCGCCGYAWAGCAATTCGGGCYTACAATGCGACCAGYCCTATTTTGAAAAAAGGCATCAGCATYACRCCGGTYAAGTTTGGGATCAGCTTTACCACCAAGCACCTTAATCAGGCAGGTGCGCTTATTCACATATATTCCGACGGCAGCGTGCATTTGAACCACGGCGGGACCGAGATGGGTCAAGGCCTGTTCACCAAGGTTTCGCAAATCGTAGCCGAAGAATTTCAAATTSATGKRKWKCNYRWGAAAAYCAYYKSMASCAYSMGTAATCCAAGATCATATAAAAGAATACCTTCCAACCGCTTTTTCCTCTTCAACTTATCCAGAAG
>JAESRJ010000199.1 GCA_016764715.1 Kordiimonadaceae bacterium
TATTTTTCATGCACGAAGGTAGAAATCCCTTGGTGGTGGATGGAATACTTTCGCGATTCAATCACACCTGTTTTTTCGGAATCCTCTTGGTCATGAATTTGACCACACCAGGATCCAAGGGATGCCAATAGCACCCACCCAAACACTGTCAGAATTTTAGATTTAAGATGCTACCCAATAAGCAAATAATAATGCCAAAATGATCATGCTATATCCCCTTTTTCCTTATCACTTAAGTAAGTACTCAATATAAAAATACAAGCCATAGTGCAAAAAATACAAGGCAAGTAATCACACTGCCCCAAACCCATTTCGCTTTCGTGCCAGAAAACGCAGCGACAATCAGTTCCCCTACAAATTCGAAGGTCATTTCCAACATCTGGAGCACTCCCCTGGCTGTAGCTGGCCAGTGCGCTCGCAAGCACACCGGCGGTGTATTTGAACTTTACTCAGCGGCTTCTACTTTTGCGGCTGGTTTAGTGGCCGACGAGTTGGCTGTAGACAGCAACCCTTCAGTAAGCCCGTTCAGGTCGCCAGCATTTAGGCCAACCTGTTGCATCAAGCTATCCACCAAAGGGGCCTGTGCACGGTACTTCAGAGCTGACGAGACAACTTGGTCAGCGAGGCTACCGCCACCGTTACTTTGGCCGCCTTCAGCGTTTGCCGATGATCCGCCACCATTGCCAGTTAGCTCGTTCAGGCCGCCAAGATGAATGATCTTAATATCATCTATGGCTTCCATAGGCTTGGCGCTTTCGCGGATAATCGCTTCCATATTGCTGATCAGATCAAGCTTCACCTTCATGTCGATCTGCTCGTTTGACAGCAAGTTTGCCGCTTCGTTCAGCGCCTGCTTACCCGCCGCGTCTACGCCGTAGCGCACCTCTGCCGCGTCGGCCAGCATCTTCTCAGCAGCAGATTCCGCTTCCGCCGTGATGCGCACTTCATCTGCTTCACCGCGGGCTTTTTCGCGCACTGCTTCTGCAGAATCGAGGGCCGCAGCTTTGGCTGCCGTTGCAGCGATGGTTACTGCCAAAGCGTCCTTATCGGCTTCACCGCGGGCTTTCTCGCGGATGGCTTCCGCCATATCTATGGCAGCATTCTTCTCCGCTGTTGCAGCAATGGTGATCGACAGCGCATCGCGTTCCGCTTCCTTCGCGGCTTCGATTAGCTCAATCTGCTTTTCGCGGCCCGCAATCTCTGTCTGGCGGGCGGTTGATACTTGCTCTTCTGCTTTCACCGCTATTGCGCGGGCTGCATCAGCTTCTGCTGCCGCTTCAGACTGTTCTTTAGATTTCATCTGAATGGCAATATCGCGTTCCTGTTCGGCCAATTCAACAGCTTTGCGGCGTTCGATATCCTGTGTTTCAATGGCGCGGTCTTTGGCAATATCGCGTTCTTTGATGACCTTTTCTTTTTCTATGCGCTCTTCTTCAATGGCACGTTGGGCTACGATCTGAGCCTGCTCGGCGTCACGCTGGCGGTCCGCTTGTTCCTTGGCGATCTCTGCCATTTGCGCGGCACGGCGGATCTCCACTTCGCGCTCCTGCGCCATCTTTGCGTATTCTTCTTCCTTCGCGATCTCGAGCGATTGCTTCTCAGCCTCCAGGTTTTTGGCTTTAATCTGAACGGCCGTATCCTGCTCAATATCGTTCCGTATTTTCTTCCGCGTTTCGATCTCTTCGGTTAGGCGTGTCAGGCCCTCAGCATCAAACGCGTTGTTTGGGTTGAAATATTCCATGCTGGTCTGGTCCAGCCCGGTTAGCGACACGGTTTCCAGCTCAAGCCCGTTTTTAAGCAGATCTTCCGATACCACTTGCTGTACTTTTTGCACAAAGTCCACGCGTTGCTCGTGTAGGTCTTTCATGGTCATTTCCGCCGCGACAGAGCGCAGGGCATCAACAAATTTACCTTCCACAAGGTCTTTTAACTTTTCAGGCTCCATCGTCCGGGTGCCGAGTGTTTGCGCGGCATTACCAATGGCATCTGCCGTTGGCTGAACCCGAACATAAAATTCTGCAATCACATCAACCCGCATCCTATCGCGGGTGATAAGTGCCTGCTCGTTGGCACGCGTTACCGCAAGCCTGAGTGTGTTCATGTTAACGGGAATGGTTTCGTGCAAAATTGGGATAACAAACCCGCCTCTGTCCAAAAATACCTTTTGCCCGCCAGCACCGGTTCGCACATAGCTTATTTCTTTACTTGCACGTTTGTAGAGGGCCGCCATAAACAGCCCGATTATCATAAGGCCGACAAAAATTATGCCGCCAATTATTCCAATAAAAACTAGATTTTCCATATTCTGATAGTCCCCAATATAATGTCATATAATGCCGAGCAGCACGCCATCGCCGCCCAGCTGTGATTGTTCAATTGTCGAATTTATTCGAATTCTTCAGCCCTGATGCCAAAGAAAGTTGCGCCCGCCCTGCGCACGATCAACACACGTGATCCCTGCGGAAATTCATCTGATGAGATATCGGGTTCCAGCATCACATAGTGGCTGGTACCGAACCGATCCTTAAGCTTGCCTTCCGCGGGAGATCCTGCGGCAGCCATTCSCAAGGTTATTGTCGCCGTGTGGCCAATGAAACTGTCACTGGACACGGCTGAGGTTTCATCCCGCGGCATAATTTTTGCGAGCATCCCCGCGAAAACCCTGACGCCAGGAATTGAAAAGAACAAAGCAATTGCTGAGGCGATCAAGGCAGGAACGAACCAGCCAGTAAGGCTAAACACTACCTGCTGCAATATAAAGCCCGACACTGAAAAGCTCACCAGAAAGGCAATGAGTATTGCGATCACCGGCACCTGCTTAACACGCATCCAACTCAGTAGCTCACTGAAAGCACCAGCCTCGCCCATGTCGACATCAACGTCGAACTCCGCGCTGGGCACCAAGTTATCCAGCAAATTTGAGAGGGCAAAACCCACCAGCATTCCAAGGCCTTCCATCACGCCGATCATCAGCATTAAGGCCAGCGCGATCGAAAACGGGATGTTCCCGTCCGCCAAAAAAAACTCAATCATCATTGTCTTCCCCTGTTGGCAGCTGTCGCCGCCGGTTTTTTTGGGTGCCCCGACCCCCGAAGGGACACCCTGCAGCCGCCATTTTCCCTAGCAACTCGGTTAGAGCCTGGCAGCGAGATTAGGCAGGCTGCAAACTGGACACCGCAGGCCAAAGTGAAAAAGGCGCAGTGTCCGGCATTCAGTGCCTAATCGGTCCTAACTGTTCTTCCCCATGGCATCAGCCAGCCGTTTTTCGATCTCTGATGACCGGGCTAATGCTTTCAGTTCCGCCATTTGTGAGGCGTCGCTGGCACTGCTACCCAGCATATCTGCGCTGTGCCCGCTTGCCCTATCAAACGCTGCCGAGGCCTCATCTATTTTACGGTTCAGTTCRTGCACGGCYGASGGGTTACCRSCTGCGTCAATCACAGTGTTCTCTGGTTGCTCTGCWATCCTRGTAATYTGCGCCCGCAGTTCTTCCTGCATTTCTGCACGCTTGGCTTTCAGCGCACCGGTATAGTGCTCAAGCTCRRCTTCACGTTCACTTGCTTCCGCCACTGTCGCTTCRAGGATMGGWACCTGTGTTTCCAAATCCATCTGCCGAGAAATGGCAGTTTCAGCCAAGTCTTCGCGGCTGTTTGCCAGCGCCACTTCCACACTTTTGCCTAGCTCTTCATGTTTACCGCTATTCTCAGCCAGCTTTTTGCTGGCTAAATGCCTGTCGGCCACGGCCTTTCCGTGYTCAGAACGCACTTCAGTGATGGCWCTTTCAACTTCGCGTATAGATTGCTCCATCAACACTGTGGGTGATGCGCCTTCAAGCGCGTCCACAGCGGCGTTCAAACTACCCGTAATAAGACGGCCAACGCGTGAGGTTAAATTCGACATAAATCTATCCCTTTCCCTAAAACACATCCCCAAAGCGGGGTGCCTGATTGCCCAGCCGTAGCTGTGCTATGTATTCTGTATTTGTAGTTCGATCAGCTCAGTGAGGGACATAAGCGTGCGGCGTATAACCGCGGGATCGAGACAAGGCGCTTCCTTGGTAACAGCCAGGCGTGCCAACTGATCAAGAAAACCTTGTAGTCTTTCAGCTGCTTTGATTTCCATGTCCGATAGCTGCTCCTCCAGCGGCGTTTCGTCCTTAAAATCAACAGCTTCAAGTGTAGCGAGCAAACCCGGAAGCACCTGCAAAAGCGCGCGCAGTAATTGCGAATTTTTGCCTGTAGCGGTTTCCAAGGTATCAAGCGCGGTTGTGAGAGGGGCCAGTACATCACTGGTGTGTTTGATAACCCCCTCGAACGATGCTCCTTCGTCCGCYAWGCGACGTGCCTCCCCCACMAGGTGCCRTACCTTTTCGCTCATRGTTACGGCCTCGCCAGCGTCTAAGCTTGCGATAAATTCCACGTCTTTTAACGGTAGTCTAACACTAAGCGGTACCGACTTTGTACCCATGTTAGTCGCCCCCAATCTGTTCTCAATCGTGTCGTTTCACCCGGTTACTCTAAACCAGTGATATAGATGTATGCATTTGTATACAGGTTTTCAAGGGCAGCAATGCGCTTTTTGRGGGAATTTRTGAAAATTRTGCCKRCATTTGATCCGCAAATARRGAAWATCAACGTTTTTAGGGYGCTAGCCTTATAAACCAAAGGTSGGTATATTATGTAMCGAAGAGTAACGCGGGGACCAGATATGATAGCTGAAATTATATGATAGGCGAAATTATTCGAGCAGCCGTTATGGGCGCATTGCCAGTAGCGGCCTTCACTTTTTTTGTTATCCAGTGGTCGATCGCGTCTGGTAGGTTAGAACGCCCTTCTGACGATAAAAACTTCAAACACCTRATGAGGAAGCAGTCCCGAGCGGCAAAAGCTGAGGCTAAACAAGCGCGAATAGATAAAAAAGACGGCATCAAGAAAGATAAGAAAGACAAAAAACTGATTTTCCATAAGCGCGCGGGCGGTGATCTTTTTTACGGCAAAGCAATGACCTTTGGTGGTGGCTTCTACGGTACCATGGCGCTTTTGACCTATATTCTTATTGAAATAGCCGAGATATGGCAGTTCCTAGGCGTCGTTTTTAGCCCTAGCGAATGGGAAAACAAACTTGGCATTGGCTTGCTGATCGAGTTCTTCATCAATTCCATTATGAACCTCGTCGCKGCCTTCATCTGGTTTATCACCCTGCCTAACCGTATTGATATGGAGAACGGCTGGATTTGGCTCGGCGCTGCATATTTAGGCTATGAAGTCGGCACGCGGGTTGCCAACCATTACGGTGACGAAATTTGGCAAAAAATGAGTGAGTTCCTAGCACAGCGCGGCGCTAAAATTCGCGGCAGAAGTGAAGAAGACCCTAAGGCCTAGGCGCCGAACTCAGTCTTCATCCGGCTCTTCAATTTTGCCGATTGAGCTATAAAGCTGTAGATGCACAAGCATTTTATTTATCAACGTGCCGTCATCTGATATTGGCACACTCAAGCTCTCAATTTTGTAATAAGGCTTGCTCGGCTCATTTTGCTCGGCGCGTCCAATGATATTGCAGCGGTGCTCCACTGTGAGCTGCATGGTCTTCAGGAACCGTTCACTAGCGCTGGACGGATGGCTCAGTATACTTTTCCCGGTGTACTCACCGAAAAACGTCACCAAGGCACTACCCATTAAGCGAASAATAGCATCAACTGCTTCGCCGTTTTCACCGTAAACCACATCAAACAAAAAAATGTTTGTAATATAGGGCTGGATATCACGCGGCGTAAAATCGCTGCGCTTAACCAAACGTTCGCCCCCTGTTTTCTGTTCAAAGAAACGCATCAAAGAGCGGCCAGCATCGCAGGACTGCGGATCATCCACCCCACTTGCGGGATTAAACTCTACTCCGCCAACATCGCCTTTTGGGCGCACAGGCGCATTTCTGAAATTGAAACTAGACATTCAGGCTACAAATTCTCATGGCCGTAACGCACACCCCCACAGTTCATGCACTAACAGATAAGCAAAGGCTTTGGTTGATAGCAAGTCACAAAGAGAAGTTTAAATAGAGCGTTGTATTTATTGATATTTTCGCGCCTTGCGTGCCAAAATACATCCTTGGATCTGCGTTAGGATGACAGAATTCGAACATCAAGGTGAATCAACATCTGATTAACGTTCACACCGTTTTCCGATATAGGAACGCAAAGCGCCCGCAACTGCACATCCGGGCGATTTTTAAAGTGCTTCGTCACAAGCCCCACAACAACCTGATTTTCTGCGACCATCATTTGCACCATACCCAATATGTTCTCTCCTGTGGTTGGAGAATGCGAAAAAATGGATTTGCCAGTATGCTCACCGTAGATGGAAACYGCACTGCTGCCTAACAGCCGGATTATCGCATCAACAACCAAACCGCTACCGTCATAGACCAGATCAAAAACAGAAATGTTTGGAAGCCACTTCTGAACCTCTGCGGGCGTAAAGTCACTGCGCCGTAAAAACCGTTGGCCGCCAGTTTTTTCCGTGAGAAAAGCATACAGCTCAAGGCCCGTTGCACTGGCGTTTTCCTCGCCGTGTCCCGAAATCGGCCATGCATTCATCTGACCGCCCGGCGGGACGGGAGGTAGGTTCTCAGAACTAAAACTTGTCATATAAACGCACGCCTGCTTATCGCCCGCCTTGTTATTTCTACAAGGCGATGCCTGCCAAAGGCAGTCTTACAAAATCTTACTTGCTCTTTATAAGAGGCGAGGCGTTAAAATCCCGCTAACGGTGACTTTTTCTGACAAAGCACATTTGGGTTTTGCCTATCACTGCCGAGCCGTCGGCAAGGCTGCAGGCAATACAGTTGCTGTACCCATCGCGATTAGTTTTTCAGTTGGCTCGCCGTCTTCCAGTGTAACTGCATACACCTTACTTTCCACGGCCACCAGGCGGCGGGTGGCTTTCACCACAGAAGCGCGCGCGACAAAATAGTCGCCCTTGCCTGGCGCCAGCAATTTCACTGAATAATCCGCTGTTAGCACATCACCCACCACAGTAGCCGCAGCCCACGCCGATACATTATCAGACAAAAAACCTATGATGCCGCCATGGAGAAAACCGTGATGCTGGGTCAAATCTTTGCGGAACGGTGTTTTGGCCTCAGCGTACCCGTGCCGTACATCCGTGACCTCTGTGCCCGACCAATTTGTAAACGGTGAAAGCTTCACCACTTGTTGTAGCATTTCAAGCGTTACCAACGGCGGCTTTTCAGGCGCCGTGGCTGCGGGCCCAACGGGTGTTTTATCTGCTTTGGTGATGGCTACCATTTTTTCATTCCTTCTCGGCATAATTATTATAGACTGATCAGTCTATTTAAATAGCCAGCTTCTTTGAAAATTCAAGGGAACTCCAGTATTTAGGGGAAATAAACCCGAGATGCCGGCCAAACAGCAAGCCACAATGAGGCTATGCTTCCATAAATTTTGGGACAGCACGCATTATATGCGGCCATTTCCAGGCAACCCTTTTTGGCTGCCATTGGCTGCCCGATCAGCYCCGCTGTTGCAGCCGTGGGCCACCAAGCACCCAGCGCGCCAATTGCCGCTAGCCTTTTGACTTGAAGCTACTATCTTAGGCAGTAGTTTCAACGCTGGTCGCCCGGTACCCCGGCCTATAGCACCCAAACGACGAAAAGGGCCCCATTTGGCGCGCAAAGCAAAACATGAAAACGCCCTTGTTCTGGCGGCTGCAACCTTGTTCCGAAAACAGGGATATGCAGCAACAGGCACGGCCGAGATCCTTTCGCTGTCCGGTGCACCGCGCGGCTCGCTTTACCACTATTTTCCCGGCGGGAAAGAGGAAATAGCAGCTGCAGCTGTGGTAGCCGCGGGCAAAACCCTGTCGATCACTTTCAATAAAGTCATCGCTGAAACCGACAGTGCGGCTGAATTTGTGCTGGCATACGGTGATATGCTGGCAGGCTGGATGAAGCAGTCCGATTTTCGCGACGGCAACCCCATCACCACCATCATATTAGAGACCGTACCGCAGTCTGAAAAAATAACCTTGGAAGCCGAACGCACCCTCCGCATTTGCTGTGATCATATCGCCGCGCTGTTAACACGGGAAAACTGGCAGGAAGACCGTATCGCCGCAACGGCAGAGCTGATCCTATCAGCGTTCGACGGCGCGCTTGTGGTTGCCCGCGTTAAACAAAACGCGGACCCCATATTAAACACCGCCAAAGAACTAGCGCTGTTTCTCGCCAAATAAACCACGCATCGCAGTATCAACTAGCAGCCAATCGGCTAAGAGAAGGAAAAGGTCTCACAAAATGGTAACTGAGCTATCGTATGTTCGGCCTCGAGTTTGGATATTTAGGCTGCTTAATGTCTCAGCGGGCTTGTTTTTAGTCGCTATGAAAATAACAGAGGATTCGATAAGCCATCTACAAGGCGTATTGGGAAACGTCTTTTTAGCGGTTACGTTTATTGGGCTGGTGACTTCCAAATGTGAAAACTGTAGCAATGTTTGGTATCGAGTTGATAGCTCTGAAGACTTGCGATGGGGTAAACTAGGCGTAAAACGGGTTATTCGGATGATATTTAGTATGCCAAATGCGCAGTGTTCTATTTGTAAAGTTAAACGCTTTTAGGCAGACTTTTCCTTAACGAAAATCCAGAACTTAACACCCAAATACTGGTAAAGCCGTCGAATTTTCCACTATTTTTCGCAGGTGCAGGGCTTATCTTCATGCCGGCGGAACCGCGTCTGGAAGGTCCAGCGGCCAGCGTTCTCGCCGTCAAAACCAACCATAAACAACGCGAGAAGCAAGACCAAAACTATATAAGTTAAGGCCATTCCAAGCGTCCCCATCACATAGGGCATAACATCCAACGGCACCAGTGTAACTGCTGCGGCAAAACCAATTGTAAGGGTAATCAAGATTAGAACTTCAATTTTCTCTCTCATAACAATCTCCCCAAGAAATCTAATGATTGTTACTGTATACCATAAGTAATAAAAAATACAAATAACGCGCACATAGAGACAACCAAAGAACCACTTGGAGCTATACAATTCGAGGCACCAACACCGAGTGAAAGAGGCGCCTACGCAGCCCTATAAAAGTGGCGYCTGGGGTTATAGGAAATGCAGTCGCCTTCGCCGTGCTTGAACAGCATGAACAGGTCACTGTCTGGCTCATACCCGTAAAAATCCGGGTCGATATGTAGGCGGAAGCCGCCTTCAAAGCGCCAGATAAAACARTCRTCGCTTTCGTCGTGGTCAACGGCAAGGAGCAGTTTTCCTGCAAGCTGGCTTAGGGTTTCAGCGGCCCGAACCGGGTCACTTTCCCGCCGCCACAACAGGCGCTTRCTATCCTGATATAACTCCCAGTCGCACATATAAACCCACAAGTGCCAATCAAACTGAGCGTCCCCCGTCACTGGGTCCTGTGCCTGCGAGGCACCGAAATCGAGCGTTACGAAACCATCAATACCCTGCTTCGCCGCCGATACTTTGATCGGCAAACTGGCTTTAAAATTATCAAACCGATTGCAAGCCGGTACCGCAGTGGGCAAATAGTGGATCGTACTCATGGGGACTACCCTATCCTAAATTCTCTAATTGCGCCAGTGCGGGACCAAAACCTGGCCCAGCCTGACGCCTTTAAATACTGTATGCAGGCTGTTCCTGCAGTTGGCGGCGTACTTTCATCAAGATTTTCCCGAGCTTGTTTTGCCCGGTGCCGTCGGCCCCTACACCCCAATAGTGGCTGCAAGCTGACGCTTCAATGATCTCCGCTTTGCCTGTAGCGCGGAGTTTGGCCGCAAGCGATGAATGCCGTTTGAATTTCGCCTGCACGGCCTTTTCCATCATATCGTACCGCACATCGTTCCAGTCRCCGCGCAACGCTTCCGGCTGCTCACGCGCCAGTGTTTTGCCTTCAAAGGCATAGTCAGCGTCGCGCACTTGTGCCTTCAGCTTTGGGCAGTTAAAACGCTGTGCCTGCACATAATGCTCGACACTGCGCCAGCGCTCTCCGTCTAGCTCAATCGAATGCTCAGACGTTGTACGAAATTCAGTATATTTCTCGCCGCGCGTATTAAAAAATATGGTCACCTTCTTGTCCTTACATTGTTGAAGTAGCGTGTTAATTGCCGTGTTTACGTTTGTTTCAGCTATGGTCTTAAGTCCGGTTGGCCRCCAAGATCACTTACCGAAGTGCCCTCAGCAACCAGCCGTATGGTTTTATCGTCGCCCCGTTCCCTCGGGTGTCTCAGCTGTCTTATCCCGCATTTCACTAGGCGTCTCATCTTGGGCCGGAACACTGAACGCAGCTTTCAAATAATCGTCCGCCATCATTCCCCGGTGYCGGGCCGCAAGCTGATCSAGAAAATCAAAACTTGCGACCCGGCGGGGGGAGCGCATACCCATATCGCCAGAAAGGGCACGCTGGGGGGAAACTTCTGCCACACCAGTTGGTAAGCTCGCATCTAAGCTATCCAGTAAAACCGTGTCGTAATGTTGCAGTGCTGTGTTCATTGTCTTTACTCATCTTCTGTGGGCTTATGCCCTGTAGGCTTTATGCCTTGGATGCCCCTACCTTTTCGGGACGAATGTTGGTTGCGTTAAGGGTTAATGAATTTTCAATTTCTTGGTCCAGTTGGCTGGCGTATTCTTTCCCCAAATCTTGCTTCTCAGTATCCGTTTTGCGGYCGGTGTTTRCYGCCTGCSGCTGGACCGGTGAAATGYTGSCCCGGAAATTTKGCTCTGTTWCYYARTCKTGCYGCCGCTRAWGKKWRGCCCTGTKMCGSCGTMKCWTCAGCCGCYGCTGTATTTTCCTTTTTTCCWAAKTCGGCCATCKTTAATKCCTTCKGCTAAAAMYCTTCWTGTGCTGGAGCCATAAAAAAACCCTCCGGGACATTTTCTTGTCCGGGAGGGCCTATTTGGCTTCAGCGATGATTTGTTRGATCAGTCTCTGTTACCGCCTCCCTGGACGCCCATAATCACCACATTTGCGCGGCGTTTCGCTAGAAACGCGCACTTGGCGGTAAATTGAGTATATGTCCAAAGAGTGGTCATTAATTTTGGTCCGATAGTCGGCGTGCACCTGAGCCTTATGCCCAACGCTTGTCGCCGATAACCAGCTTGTACGCCGATGTGGCTGGAAGTGTCAACCAACGAAAAGTAATTAATGCAAAGTTTTTTAAACAGGCCCTATGCAAATCTTACGTGCCCTAAAATGCACGGGCGCGACGCCTGCACGGCTGCGGATAGGCGCGCAAGTACGCACAAGCCCGGATGGGCAGGCGCATATGCGCTTRCRCGGCGCGTGGYCGGGCCCGCCCACGTAGTATATATRCATATACGCAAAACTAACCTGATTTTAGCCCTGAAAACACCCCAAACGACTCGCCTTTTCTATGTGAAAAAACTCGCTGGCGACAGGGCCCATATTTGGCAATAAAGACAAGAAAAAAGGCGCCAGCAAAAGCCAGCGCCTGATGATTGTYGTACCGCCTACTGCGTTCAGTTAGCCGCGCATAGTGGCTGTAAATTCTTCCGCCTTGGCAGAGAGTGCCGCGGTTTTATCACCGAGAGAACTTACCGCGCCAGCTGTCATTTCCGCCGCCTTGGAAATCTGAATTGCGATGGCATCCATGTTGCCTACAGACGTTTTCGCTTCGATGGTATCTGCTGCAGCATGCTGTGCTGCGCGGGCAATTTCCTCAGTGGCCGCTGATTGCTCTTCGACGGCACTTGCAATGCTAGTGGAGTTCTCACTGATCTGACCGATCACAGTTACGATCTGCCGGTTCACATTCACGGCTTCACCCGTTGCATCGCGAATACCGGCGAGCAAACTGCCAATCTCTTCCGTTGCTTTGGCTGACTGGTTGGCAAGAGACTTCACCTCACTGGCCACCACCGCAAACCCGCGGCCTGCTTCGCCTGCACGCGCGGCTTCAATTGTTGCATTTAGGGCAAGCAGGTTGGTTTGCTCAGCGATATCACCGATCATGCCAAGCACATCGTTGATTTTATCAGCCC
>JAESRJ010000200.1 GCA_016764715.1 Kordiimonadaceae bacterium
TTTTATCACACGCGCCGTGAATACGTTTCTGTCTGGTTTCGTGCGTAACATGGTGTTGGTGTTGCTGCTCTATTTTGCGTTCCACCAAGGTTTGACCAAACCTCTTACGCAAATCGTGGACAAATTGAGCGCGATTAACCCTGAGCATCCCCGAGAGCAGCGCATACGGCTACATAAAAGGCATAAAAAGGATGAACTAGGTCTGCTCGTAAGCCAGATCAATATGTCTTTTGATGCAGTGCAGGAATTGCTTGATAACTTGCGCGCCACCAACAGGGCGTTGTCGTCCTCCGAAGAGTCGCTTCGAAAGCGCTCTTGGGAGCTCGAGCTGGAAGTTGACAGAGCCAAAGAAACATCTATCGAACTGATGATCACCAAAGAACAAGCAGAAGCCGCTAACAGAGCCAAAAGCGTGTTCCTTGCAAACGTAAGCCATGAATTACGCACGCCGCTCAACGCAATTATTGGCTTCTCTAGCATTATGGCGGATGAAATGTTCGGCCCGATTGGGCACGCTAAATACCGAGACTATTTGCATGATATCCGGTCATCAAGCGAGCATTTATCGGACGTGCTAGGCGAAGTGCTTGATCTTGCCAAAATTGAAGCTGGCCAATTTAAGATGGAAGAAGAAACCGTCAACATGGTGCGGCTGTTCACTGAAAGCCATGCCCTTATTGTCGGACAAGCAACGCAAAAAGGCTTTACCATTGAGCTTGAGATCCCCGACGACCTTGCTCAAGTGCAAGGGGACCGCCTTCGGATGAAGCAATCTGTTCTCAATTTGCTGTCCAACGCAGTGAAATTCACGCCGGACGGGCGCGGTAACGTAAAGCTTAAATCCTGGGTTACGGGTGACGGCGAACTCGCGATTAGTATTTCTGATAGAGGCATCGGGATCGCTAAAGAGGACCAAGACCTAGTGTTTTCGCCCTTTATGCGTTCGTCATCAGCGCTGAGCCGTAGCCATGAAGGCACAGGGCTTGGCCTCTCGTTGGTGAAGGTATTTATGGATATGCACGGCGGGCGTATCAGCCTTGAAAGTGAATTGGACGTTGGCACGACGTTCACCTTGTTCCTGCCTCCTGACCGCGTTATGGAAGCTGCGTAATTCTCTTGCTGCGAAACTTTCGTTCATCTGTTTAAATTTCTCTTTGATTTTGAAGCTGTCTGATGCTTGATGGCTTCTGGCGCCGTTTTGGCGGCATTTTTTAATGTCTATCCTCGGAGGGTTTCCATGACCAGATTTGTTGCAATCATACTCGCGCTTATAGCGTTTTTCGGCGCTTCTGCTGCGGACAAAACCCCCAAGGATATMGTTGATCARTTGTTTGCGGGCATGCTGGCKGGGGACGGTGCTGCGATTTCAGCSCTYGTCGTCGARGGSGCAAAACTTGAYCGCYTGCAAAAAGACGGCACGCTCAAGCAAGGAGATTTTACYGGTTGGATCACCTGGGTTGATAGTCAGAATGCAGGAGATGCGGACGAGCAGGTTTTTAATGTAACCACTCTACAAATGTCGCCTGAGCTCGCCACAGTCTGGGCGCCGTTTGAGCTTCACTATAAAGGCAAACTTGCCGGGTGTGGTGTTAACCAGTTTACATTGGCTAARTCYAACGATGGTTGGCGCATYYTATACGGGATCGATATGCCGCATGATGGCGACTGTGCCACTTTTCGCGCAAACTTTGCTAGCTAGCGCAAAAAACACCTAAACGAACATTGTAAAGGTTGGCCGGTATCCCACATGGGAAGCAGGCCATAMAACGCTGCCTTCAGTTGCTTTTGCAGAGATGTAAAAGCGTGGAGGTGAATGCTTCGACGTGTCGTTAAATATACCGCGTGCCTAAAACTACGGTAGCAATCAAATTAGAGGATGTCCTGCATGGAAAATTCGTTCGGGGATTTAAAGCGGCTRATTGGYTCAACCAAACCGTCGGTCCCGCTTTTGTCGTTTGCGGGAGCTTTGGCTTTGTTGGGCGTTGGCGCAGCACTTTGGTATCCYCTRTTGACSGGSWCGCTTATCGATTCTTTAGGGGACGGTTCGGCGCTTAGTGGCAGCATGTGGTTGTTGGCGGGCGTYCTGCTTGCTATGGCCCTACTCGGGKGTATCTCCAATTATTTGCTGGCGAAAGTTGGYCAGGRCGTTGTGCAGACTTTRCGGCAAAAGCTGACGGTTAARCTGGTGCATCAGCCGATCCGCTTTTTTGATACTCAGGCCTCGGGCGAACTRGCCTCGCGTGTGGTGAACGATTCYACGGTGATATCCACGCTGATAACCACWCACGCAATATCCATGGTRTCTGCCATATTCTTGCTGGTGGGCGCAGCGGTAGTTCTATTCATCCTGGATGTCAAACTGACCCTGGTSCTGTTTGGYATCATTTTRTTCGCSTTTGTATTGGTATTRCCSGTYGCYAAAAAAATGGCAGATATMGGCAAAGACACTCAGGACAAGACCGCCTCRCTGACAGGRATATTGACKCAGGTTTTCTCSGAGACMCGGCTGGTAAAAGCGTTTCTYGCAGAAGAACGCGAAGTGMRSCGYAGCGAAGAACACGTTAAGTCACTTTATGCACTCGGCATGCGCACTGCGCGGGTAAATATTGTACTGGAGCCGATTATCAACCTCGCGGTTATGATCGCGCTTATTGCGATCCTTGGCTACGGCGGTGTTCGTGTAGCAAGTGGCGATTTGGCGGTGGGTACGCTTACAGCTTTCATTCTCTATATTTTTAATGTGGTTGGGCCACTTGCTCAGTTGTCGGCTTTTGTTGCGGGATTGCAGGAAGCAAAAGGTGCTTCAACGCGCATTGTGAAAATACTCGATTCTCAGGATGAGCAGCTGGATGCGGGTTCCGCCAAACTGCCTGAAGGCAAAGATATTCGCTTTGAGAATGTTAGTTTCTCTTACGGTGAAGACGGCGTGGATGTACTCGACGAGATTAACATAACAATTGAAGCCGGGAAAACGACGGCGCTTGTCGGTGCTAGCGGCAGCGGAAAGACAACTATACTGTCGCTGATTGAGCGTTTTTATACGCCGAAAGGCGGCGAAATTTACTGTGGTGATACGCCAATTTGCGATATTTCTTTGCGTGATTGGCGGGGCCAGCTCGGTTATGTGCCGCAAGGGGCRCCRGTTATGCCGGGCAGYATCAAAGACAATATCTGTTACGGCATTGAGCGTGACGTCAGTGACGACGAAATTCGCTCTGCCGCTCGCGAGGCGCATTGCCTCGATTTTATCGAAGCGTTGGACGAGGGCTTTGAGGCTAATATCAGTGAGCAAGGCGGTAATATATCCGGTGGGCAACGGCAGCGGCTTGCGATTGCGCGTATGTTCCTGAAAGACCCGTCCGTTCTTATACTTGATGAAGCAACGTCAAGTCTGGACAGCGAAACCGAGCACCATGTGAAAGAGGCGCTGGCCAAATTAATGAAAGGCCGCACCAACATAGTGGTCGCCCACCGGCTTTCCACCATTGTTGACGCTGATAAAATTATCGTACTGGAGGCGGGGATACTRTCAGGYGAGGGKTCTCACGCCGAACTGGTTGCCAGCCACCCATTTTATGCGCGGTTAGTGAAACGGCAGTTTGCTGCTTAAAAAAAAGCCGGGATGACCGAGCCTTTTTATGGAGCTATTCTCATGCTCTAAACCGCATCAAGCGCTTGCGATAAATCAGCGATCAGGTCGTCTGGGTTTTCTACGCCGACGCTGATCCGTAACATGCGCTCTGAGATGCCTAGGCGCTCTTTTACATCGTCCGGTACGTCAGCGTGCGTCATAGCGTACGGATGCTCCATCAGGCTTTCTGTGCCGCCAAGGCTAACGGCAAGTTTAATGACTAGAAGGGCATCCAGTACGCGGAATGCCGCCGCCTCATCGCCCTTAACGTCAAAGGCAAAAGTGGCACCCGCCTGTCCCTCACATTGCTCCTGGAAGATCTTGTAACAAGGGTCGTCTTCCTTCATGAAGCCAAGGTAATGCACCTTTTCCACGTTTGGGTGCTCGTTTAGATACTTGGCGATTTTTTTGGCGTTTTCAGAAGCTGCTGTCATWCGCAGTTTGAGCGTTTCAAGCGACCGCATGATCAACCAGCCAGTGTGCGGGTCACACATGGTGCCGAGGATGGTACGGAAACCAACGATTGGCGCCAGCATTTCTATGCTGCCAATCGCCGCGCCTGCTACAACATCCGAGTGCCCTGCAACATATTTGGTGAGGGAATAAAGCACAATATCTGCGCCGTGCTCGAGCGGGTGCTGCCACACGGGGCCAAGGAAGGTATTGTCCGTCATGATAACCGGGCGGTGGCCGGTTTCCTTGCCGACTTTGTCAGCCAGATCGCGGCATACATGAAGATCGATCAGAGCGTTGGTCGGGTTGGCTGGCGTTTCCGCGAAAATCACTGCGACGCGGCCAAGTTTTTTGGCTTCTTCCATTGCGGGCGCAAGGGTAGGATTGGTGCCGCCACTTTCAAACTCAACKGCTTTGATGCCGTATTCTGGCAGAATGTTTCGGATCAGATATTCTGTGCCGCCGTAAACAGGCGCAGAGAAAAGGATCACATCACCAGGGCGCAAGTAGGCTAGAAGGCTTGTCGAAATGGCTGCCATCCCGCTTGAAAATGTTAGGCCCTTTTCAGCGTCTTCCCAAAGCGCAAGTCTGTCTTCTAACATTTCAAGGTCAGGGTTGTTGATGCGGGAWTATATTAAGCCCGGCTTTTCGCCCTCYTTTGGCTYRCGTTTTCCGTACGCAAGTTCGAAAAAATCCTTACCGTCYTGTGCTTTTTTGAAAACGAAAGTGGATGTTAGAAATATGGGCGGTTTCAAAGACCCTTCTGAAAGTTCAGGATCATACCCATAGCCCATCATTTGTGTTTCTGGACTTAGGCGGTGGTTGCCGATCATTTTCTTRCGAAARTCTTTGCGGTCTTTGCTCATGCGAAATCCCTCATGGGCTTCTGTCCTTTTTTTTAAACGCGATCCGATCTGGAGATGCATTCTCCAGTAGCCTGGAGCCGGCAGTCGGGATACTCACATAGGAAATTTTCTCTCAAATTCCGTCTGKACGCAACCGGATTTTGTCTGGYGCAAATTTAACARCARGTCTCAGCTSGRAAAAAGCATAAGAACCTAAAGAAAACTRAAWGTGARGYGSATCARAAYGCTTTCTTGTTTGTTCTTTTAKSTMSAMYCGGYTAGCTSTGGWYACAGGAGTTTTTAGGTCTKTAGSYGCATGATGAACCTTAGTAGAAATGTTTATATTTTAGYNGNTWYGSWNAGKSRWNGWTNTBTWYGSWWRTWCMATRSYKKYTTKKMMMKKNGMGRSKCTGNGCWSKCCMGGACCTGGCTAGTGACCCGGCTTATGCCACATTGCCTGTTTCGCTTTATATTGTTTCCGCGGCCCTCGCGACAGGTCCCTTGTCCCTTTTAATGCAACGTACCAGCAGGCGCTTTGGCTTTCGGTTGGGCGCTAGCTTCGGGGTGTTTGGCGGCTTACTGTGTGTTGCAAGCCTTTATAGCGGGAGTTTCCTATTGCTGTGTGTAGCAACCGTATCCATGGGCCCCTTTCAGGCCAGTGCGCAATATTACCGGTTTGCTGCTGGCGAGAGCGTTGCAAAAGCGCAAGCCCCGCGGGCGATCTCGCTCATTTTACTGGGCGGCGTTGCCGCTGCTTTTGTGGTGCCGGTGGCAACAGGATGGCTCAATAGTTATTTTGAAGGCTACAGCTATCTTGGATCTTTTGTATTCGTTGTAGGCGCGGCGACCTTGGTGTTTCTGCCGATAGCTTTTCTAAAGCCAATTGAGGCTAAACACGGCAGTGCAGAGACTTCAGAGGCAGGTGAGATCAGGCCGCTTGGCCAAATCGTGCGGACGCCCAAGTTTATCATAGCCGTTATCAATGCGGGCCTTGGCTATGCAATGATGAGTTTCGTTATGACAGCCACGCCGTTGGCGATGGTAGAAGCTGGGTTTCCTGCTTCGCAGGGTGCCTATGTAATTCAGTGGCATGTCGTGGCGATGTTTTTGCCGGGGCTGGTGACTGGAAGCCTAATCACCCGGTTCGGTGTGTTACCAATTTTGCTCGCGGGTCAGGCGCTGTTTGCCGGGGCTTTTGTTGTTGCGCTTTCCGGGGCTGAGGTCTGGCAATTCACCTTGTCGCTGGTTATGCTGGGCATTGGTTGGAATTTTTGTTTCGTTGGCGGCACGAGTTTGTTGACGCGGGTGCACACCGATAATGAAAAAGGCAAGGTGCAGGGCGTGAACGAAATTATTGTGTTTGGCTTCTCGGGCGTTGCCTCCTTCGGCGCGGGTGTGATATTGCAGAAGTTCGGGTGGGCTACGGTTAACGAGACGGCCTTTGCGATGCTTGGTATYGCAGTTGTTGCGACCGTGATTTGGGGCCTAACGGACGCACGAAAACAGCCTGTGCCTGAAAGCTGATGCATGCTAGAAGCGCGGGCTGTGCTAGACGGTTTTTGGATTTGGGAGCGAAACAATGTTGATAGTGATTTCACCAGCTAAAAAATTGGATTTTGAAAGCGAAAACCTGCGCGAAGATGCCTCCATACCAAGCTTGTTGAAGGAAACACGCAAGCTTATGAAAGTCGCGAAAACGCTGAAAGCAGCAGACCTGAAGGCGATGATGGGCATTTCGGATAATTTGGCGGACTTGAACGTAAAACGTTTTAAGGCGTTTAAAACGCCGTTTACCCCGGCAAACGCCCGCCCTGCGATCGATGCTTTTAAAGGCGATGTATACATTGGGCTTGATGCACCGACACTGTCGGATGAAGACCGCGCTTTCACCAATGATTGCTTGCGTATATTGTCGGGCCTATACGGCTTGTTGCAGCCGCTTGATCTGATGCAGGCCTACCGGCTCGAAATGGGCATTAAATTTGCCAGCGAACGCGGTACGAACCTTTATAATTTTTGGGGTGACTTGATCACCAAAGAACTAAACAAATCTTTCAAAGGCGATGCAGACCCRGTGTTGGTCAATCTCGCGTCGGGCGAATATTTTAAAGCAGTAAACCGGAAAACACTGAAGGCTCGCGTGGTGACACCTGTTTTTCAAGAAGTAAAAGAAGGCCGTGCGCGGGTTATATCATTCCTCGCTAAAAAAGCACGCGGTACCATGACGCGTTATGTCATTGATAACCGGATTGCGGATCCTCTGAAGCTAAAGGATTTCTGTGCAGGTGGCTATGCTTACAAGCCAGACTTGTCTGACGAAACAAGATGGATATTCCAGCGYCTTCAGCYTTAGTGAATTTGGTAGGTACTGAAGACACAAATAACTGAAGACTTGGGGGTCGGAGTGAAGTTTCTAATAGCAGTTGATAGTCGCGGTGTAGGGTTCCAACATAGTTTAGAGCACTTTTCTGCCAGTGATTTTGGAGGTATTGCCCGGTCCCCTTACAGCTTCAAAAATAAAAATACTCTGGTGCTGGCTTCTGAAAGGCCGCAAGCAACTGGCGGCGTCAGCGATGATCTTGTTTTTTGGGATGGGGCTATAATCGACCGAGATGTCGCGTTCAGTAGCTTGATGCCAATACTCGATGCGGCCTCAAGGTTTGAGCGGTATTTGCAGGCAATTGGAAAAGGGGATGTTCCTAAAAACCTAGTGGGTGTTTTTGGGTGCGCCGCATTCTCTAAGGACGGCGCTTTCACCATCGCTCCTGATCCCTTGTCGCAGTATTCTTTCTTTTGTTTCAAGGACAGTACGCGGCAGTATTTTACTAATTGCCTCCAGCTTCTTGAAAGGGTCCGGGTTTTGGAAGGCCGGCCTCTTGAACGTAGCTTTGCTGCGTCCGCTTTTGAAACTGCGTTTGGTGTGGGCGGGTGGACTAGAAGCGGTTTTGCCAATGTCTACAAATTATTGCCAAACCACTTTATACGTTGTCGCCGTGGGCAGGTGGATTTTGTGCCGTTTCAGTCATCCGTTTTTTCAGGTAGTAGCTTAGGCACGAACTACACTCAAAAACTTGAAGCGGCCGCAAGCCAACAGCGAACAAGTGCAAAAGCGATGGCCGYATCCCATTCCTCGGAAGATCTGGTCTTTGACCTTTCGGGCGGTAAAGACACGCGATTRCTAGTCGGGGCCCAGTTGGCGACGAACGCGGTAGCACTCAAAGTGTTTCTAGGTGGCGCAAAGGGCGGACTGGATGAGCAAGCTGCATCACGTTTGGTAAGCCACTATAATTTGGATAGCGTGGAGTTTTCGTCAAATATGGGCAGTGAAGAAATTGCCCCTGTGGACGTAGCGCGTCGGTCGGCGTACCGCTTTCAGGGGACTTCCAATTTACACCAATCCTATCCTGGAAATATTCAGGTCAATAATGTCGCCCAAGTGCGTGGCGGTTGCTCAGAGGGCCGAACGCGCTCATTCTTTGGTTATCAACAGGTCATGGCTAACAACGGCCTCACAGAGCACTTGAGTACTTACTTTAAGGGTGTTCGCAAAAACCCAAAATTAGCATGGGTTAAATTGAAACTCGGTCTTCAAACAAGCAAGAAAGTGCCGCAACATCTTTTGGCTTCGTTGCTGGTGTCACGGGGWGGGCGATTGCGACGTTTCTTTCGTAAGGATTTTTTGAACGATGCCTATCTGTCAATCTCAGCGGATGTAAAATGGCTTATCAAACAAGGTGTAGCAGAAGAAAACATAGCTGATACATACTATATATTTGACCGTGGTTGGCGACATTGCGGGTTCCCTGCTCAAGTCATAAACACCTATAAAACAACGTATGAACCCTTTAACGACCTTGCTTTGCTGGAGGCCCAGTTTGCGCTGAATGTGGCTGACCGCGATATTGCCCGCGTCGCTTTTGACCTGTTTGAGGCATACGGTGTGGCGGATTTATTGGAAATGCCTTTTGATAAGGGAGTATGGCCAGGGGGTGTTTTTAGTGGCGAGCGGCGAGCAGTTTTGCGTCAGATCCCAACAAACAAGGCGGAGCCAGGCCCTGCAGCTACCCGCTCGAAYACRGCCCACGGTATTTTCAGCATGGGYGGGCCKTCCTATATGCGCGCCACGCAAAGCTATATGCTGGAGCTAGCAAGCAGCTTGCCTGCTCAGCATCATTGCTGGGATTATTTGCATAGRGACAAAATTATAGCTGCAATCGAAACGGGCTTTTTTCAGGCACCAAAATTTAATCGGGACGGCCTGCGATTGTTGCATAGTTTTATATGGTTGGCTGGGGACGAGTGTCGTGATCCGGTTACCTCGGCGCACTTTAATCAAAGGTAGCTAATGCCCATCAAATCATTCGTTTCTTGCTGCCTCCAAAACAGCTGAATTACCGTATGCTATAAACATAAGTTGTTTCGACAAAAGCGTGCCCGCGTGTATAGTTCGGCCAACGTATTTCTTATGGGTCTTGTCGGGAGCAATTTCATGGAATTTAAAGTTAATGGCCGCGCTGTATCATACAGTGGCGATGAAGAGATGCCGCTTCTTTGGTATCTAAGGGACTTTGCAGGTTTAACCGGCACTAAGTTTGGCTGTGGTGAGGGCCTTTGCGGTGCCTGCACCGTGCATGTGAACGGCTCTGCCGTTCGTTCGTGTCAGACATTTATGGAAGATGTTGAAGGCACGGATGTGAAAACCATTGAAAGCATGGCAAAGGACGGCAAGCTGAACGCGCTGCAACAGGCGTGGGCCGACAATAATGTGCCRCARTGCGGTTACTGTCAGGCTGGTCAGATTATGCAGGCTGCTTCRTTACTTGCAGAAAACGCTAACCCATCCGATCAGGATATTGATGATGCGATGGAAGGCAATATTTGTCGCTGCGGTACCTACCAGCGCATTAAAATGGCCATTCGCCAAGTCGCGGAGAAAAGCTGATGACTGTACATTTTAAAAACGTATCACGGCGCTCTGTCCTTAAAGGGTCTGGTGCGGCCATGGGCTTGGTTATTGCGGCTCCGTTAATTGGCAACCATGTGATGGCTGCTGCGATGGGTGAAGAAGGGCTGACCAAATCTGTCTATCTATCCATTGATCTGGACGGYACRGCSCACATTAATATTCACCGTGTTGAAATGGGCCAGGGCAGCCGCACTGGGTTGCCGCAGATTATTGCGGATGAGCTTGAAGCGGATTGGGACCGCTTGGTTTTTGAACCAGCTTACGGCGACAAGAAGTTTGGTGACCAGAATACAGACGGCTCAACCTCCATCCGCAAGTTTTATGATGCTTTCCGGGCCGCGGGCGCTACTGCTCGTATGATGCTTGAGCAAGCCGCCGCCAACGAATGGAGCGTGGATGTTTCAGCTGTTGAGGCCAAAAATCACCGCATTACTAACAAGGCTACAGGCAAGTCTGAAGACTATGCACACTTTGTTGCAGCGGCCGCGAAGCTACCGACCCCAGCTGCGGACGCTGTGAAACTGAAAAAAAAGGCTGACCGCACTTTCATAGGCAAGCCTCAGCAAAATATCTATATGAACGACATCGTTACGGGTAGCAGCGTGTTTGGGCAGGATGTCCGCCGCGAAGGCATGCTTTATGCTGTTGCCGCGAGGCCGCCAGTTGTAGGCGGTAAGGTGACGAGTTTTGACAAGGCAGCTGCCATGGCAATTGCCGGTGTTGTTGATGTTGTTGAGCTGCCAACGCTGACGGGTGCGCCTGTGTTTAAGCCGCTTGGCGGCGTTGCGGTTATTGCCACCAATACATGGGCTGCCATGAAGGGCCGCGAGGCGTTGGCTGCGGTTTTCGAAGACGGCCCAAACGGTGGGTACGACAGTGCGGAGTATGAGAAAACGCTGTGGGCATCGATTGACGGCAAGGATATCAGCCATCTGAAGCGCGGCGACTGTGATGCCGCTATTGCGGGTGCCGATAAAAATTATGAGGCGGATTATTATGTACCGCACCTGAACCACGCACCGATGGAGCCGCCATCCGCCACGGCAGAATGGGATGGCGATAAGCTGAATATGTGGGTGTGTTGTCAGGATCCGCAGTCAGTGCAAAGTGCTGTGGCTCCTTTTGTGGGTAAAGACCCTGGGAATGCCGCCGACTTGGCTTCGATCCATGTCGAAGCAACGCTTCTGGGCGGGGCCTTTGGGCGCAAGTCCAAACCGGATTTTGCGGTTGAAGCAGCAGTACTTGCAAAACATGCKGGCAAGCCSCTTAAAATGGTGTGGACGCGTGAAGACGATATGCGCCACGGCTATTTCCATACGGTTACTGCGCAGCGTGTAAAAGCGGCGGTTAAAGACGGCAAGGTTACAGCTTGGAAGCACAAGGCTGCTTATCCTTCTATTGGCAGCACATTTAACCCGGCGGCAAACGGCCCTGGCGGTTTTGAGATGGGGCTAGGCCTTCTCGATATGCCGTTTGAGTGTGAGAACTTGCAAGTAGATGCGGGTGAAGCCAAGGCACATGTGCGCATTGGCTGGCTCCGATCAGTTGCAAATATTCAGCAAGCGTTTGCTGTTGGTTCATTTGTAGATGAGATTGCGCACGGAGAAGGCAAGAATACAGCCGATATGTGGATGGAACTTATTGGTAGTGACCGCAAGTTTAATCCATCACCGGAAGTGACAGGGAATGACCCGTTAAACCCGCGTAGCCCTGGGTATAGCAATTACGGCGAAAGCCTTGATCGCCACCCACTTGATACAGCACGGTTGAAGGCTGTGCTTCAAAAAGTGGTACAAATGTCGGGCTACGGCAAGGATATGCCGAAAGGCCGAGGCATTGGCATTAGCGTTCAGCGTAGCTTCGTAAGTTATGTCGCGAGCGCAGTGGAAGTTGAAGTGTCCGACAGCGGCGAGCTGACAATCCCGCGCGCATGGATGGCAGTTGATTGCGGAACCTATGTGAACCCAGATAGGGTGCGTGCTCAGATGGAAGGCGCCGTTTTGTTCGGCATGTCCATAGCGCTGTACGGCGAGATCACTGCAGAAAAGGGTCAGATTGTTCAAGGTAACTTTGATACTTATGAGCTGTGTCGGATGAGCGAAAGCCCGTTTGTGGAAGTTGCGCT
>JAESRJ010000201.1 GCA_016764715.1 Kordiimonadaceae bacterium
TCGAAGACCTAGTGGCAGGCAAACCCATTGCCGGATCTCGGTCAACGCACCAGTATCCGTTCCCGGTCAGCATGTCGATTGATGTAGACCGCGCCCTATCGTTGATCTCACGGTTCTGGAAACATAACCGGTCTGCCGTAAACCCCGAGACTGATGAGTTCGCTTTGGCCCTTGCCGAAGAGCTGGAGGCCGACATTCTGGAGGCAGATAGCGGCGAGACCTGCCTAACATGGACAGTGCCCGACAATTGGGCCGTGCGCAAAGGCCAGCTAAAAACGCTGTCTGGCGAAATTTTGGTCGATTACGCGGACAATCCGCTTCATCTGTGGACGCACTCGATTGGCTTTAACGGCAAAATCAGCCGAGATGATCTGGTCCGCGATCATATCAATACGGACCCGTCCCGCCCTGACGAATTCCTATACCACTATGCCAATGGGTACCGCAGCCAAGTTCGTGACTGGGGCTTTTCCGTGCCCTACAAGATTGTGGAAACACTGACAGACAACGAATATTTTGTTGATATCGATGCTGATCTTGATCAGAACGGCACATTAAAAGTTGTGGATGCCTTCGTTCAAGGTGAACTTGACGAAACCATTTTCATCATGGCCCACACTTGCCATCCCGGCCAGGTATCTGACGGCATCGCCTGCATTGCGGCGGGCGCTGAACTGTACCACCATATTAAAGCTGGGCCAAAGCCACGGTACAGCTACCGCTTCCTGTTTTCGCCGGAGTATTTCGGCGGCGCGGTTTACCTTGAAAAAGCCGACCCCGAGAAGATCAAAAATCTTCATATGGGTATCTATCTTGATATGGTTACCACTTATTCACCGCTTGGGTTTCAGCGGTCCCTTCAGGCCAACTCACGGCTCGATGCAATTACCCGTAATGTGCTACAAAGCCATACGCCTATTCGCATTGAAAAATCCTACCGCAAGCTCTGGGGCAATGACGAAACCTTTTACAATGGCACTGGGTATAAAATTCCCACGCTCGGCATCGGCCGTTTGATGCACCGCGAATATCATTATGACAGCGACAATATGGAAAATCTTTCAACGTATCATTTGAAAGAGACTGTCTGGTGTCTTCAGCGCATTACTGAGGTGTTCGAAACTGACTATATCCCTGTGCCGAATTTCAAAGGCCCGGTCTATCTTTCCAAATACGGCATGTCGGCGGCGCTTGCCTTTGATGTGCCAAACTGGCGGGAAAACGTGGAGCGCATTCAGTTCCTGATGGACGGCTTCCATTCCTGTATGGACATGGCAGAACTGCTGGATGTGGACTTTTTCATCATTCGCGGCTTCATCGATCAGTTCGCTGAAAAGGGCCTTGTGAATAAGAAACCAAGGCTACCGCGCGAMGGCGACAWGGGCTCYATMACYTCAGCTGGCATAAAARTTGAATAACAAWTTGATAAACCACGGAAWTYYGTAAATACCGGCACCAAAGGACTAGGACGACAATGGAAAATTTGGAAAAATATAACCAAGCCTTCTTGGAAAGCTTTGAGATCGATCAAAGCGCCCTTAAAGAAAACTTGGCCTATAATGACATCCCTGAATGGGATTCCATAGGCCATATGGGTTTGATTGCCGCCCTGGAAGATGCCTTTGATATTGCAATGGAAACCGATGACATTATCGATTTCAGCGACTTCAATAAAGGCAAAGAAGTGATGGCCAAATACGGCGTCACTATTAATTAAGAATACGTGGTACAATAGACCGTACCGCAGGCGTTTGGCCCCCTTATCTTTGGCGGCTGATCAGAGCAGATGAATAGGAAGTACAATGGCGTTATTAGATAAACCTCTTGTTGTTACAAAATTTAAGGCTTTCCACGACTATTTACGGAAGAACGACGGTCAGATTGGCACGAAGCAACGCGGCATTGACCTTAACCTGAATAACGCTTGTAACCTSCGCTGTGAGCATTGTTTTACAAACTCGCCCAAAGGCGACCATGTGAAGGAAGTATTGCCGCCGGAAATYATCAARAAAATYGCTGACGARGCGCATGARCTCGGYATWTTCGAGTGRGACCTGCAAGGCGGCGARCTRYTRYTRCGCCCAGACATCCTGTTCGAGACACTTGAAGCCATGGATACCTCGCGCTTCTATGTTTATGTAACCACMAACGGKTTYTTCCTYGATGCAGACATGGCCAAACGCTTGGCMGARGCYGGYGTTAACCGSGTTTCCGTTAGCATMGAYAGYATGGACGAAAAAGTGCACGATACATTCCGCGGCCGCGAAGGATCCTGGAAGCGCGCGATGGCTGCGTTGAAACACGTGCAGGACGCTGGCATGTCGCCGTACTTGAACATCACAGTTGGCCACTATAATGCCTTTTCGAAAGACATCGAATTACTCGTACAATATTCTAAAGACCAAAATTACACCACGCTTCTAAATGTAGCAACGCCAGCAGGCATGTGGCAAAAAGCATCTGAGATTATGGTGGATGARGCYGATAAAGCCCACCTGATACAAATGCGAAAGAAATACAAAAATATCCTTCGCAACCTGTGGAACCCATTTGACCGAAATTATGAAAAGGTCCTCGGCTGCAACACCGTGAACCGTATGTATATTACACCGATCGGCGATGTATTGGTTTGCCCATATGTTCATATTTCAATCGGCAATGTATACAAGCAAACCCTGCGTGAGATCTCAGAATTTGGTYTCAGTATCAAACATTTCCGAGAGCACAGCAGCTTGTGCCTGGCGGGCGAAGACAAAAGCTTCGTCAAAAACTATATGGAACGCGAAGGAACTACAATATTCAACCCGCTTGATCCACGGGACGTGTTTGCACCGGAAGATTTCAGTACAGAGAAAGTACAGCTTCCGGCCATCGCAGGGCAGTGAACACCTCTATGAACCAGCGCAAAATTGGTTCACAAGTAGAAATATAGATGAGTAACAAAGCTGAGAGGCGGGAGCCTTTCAAACGGTAAAGGATCATCCATGTCGATCGTAAAAACAAGCGCGCGCCCACAGTTTCGCCACCTTGATGATTTGCCGCTGATTAACCGAACGTTGATCGACTATGATGCTTACCACCAGTTTATTGGGCATGCTGGCGTAAAATATTCAATGGCCATTCAGGCCACGCGTGGCTGCCCCTACAAATGTTTTTACTGCGATATCTACAAAACTGCGCCCACCCACTTTCGCCGCACTGACGAGCATCTGTTTAACGAAGTACGCATGCTGCACGATATTGGCGTACGTCGGATCGAATTTATCGATGATATTTTCAACGTAAACAGTAAACAGTTCATTCGCTTCTTTGAGATGGTGATCAAAGAAAATCTGGACATGCAGTTCTTTTTCCCAACAGGCCTGAAAGGCGACCTTTTAACCAAGGACATGATTGATCTGATGGTGGAAGGCGGTTCAGTTGGTATAAACCTGTCMCTSGARCAYGCYTCRCCGCGCATGCAGAARGTRATGCGCAAAAATCTGGATGTCGAAAAAYTRCGKGACAAYCTKAATTAYATTACYTCAAAATATCCGCAGGTTATCCTTACMCTGAATGCGATGCACGGTTTCCCCGGCGAAAGTGAAGAGGAAGCTATGGAAACACTCGATTTCATTAAAAGCATAAAATGGATCGACTTTGCCTACCTGCATAATGTGCGTATTTTCCCAGGAACTGAACTTGAAAATTATGCGCTCGAAGTCGGTGTACCGCGCGAGATCATCGAACAATCACAGGATATGTCCTACCACGAATATGCCGCCACGCTGCCATTCCCCCCCGAATTTACACGGGCTGTGCGCGCAAGCTTCTTGCATGATTATGTGCTTGATAAGGAGCGGCTCCTAAGCGTAATTCCGCACCAGTTAGAGCAGTTCACGGAAGACGAACTAAACCAAAAATACAACAGCTATTTCCCGTCACCCAAAATAAAAACTCTGGACGACGTGCTTAAACTTGCCCGYATYTCGCGCGACGAACTCCGCCCYCTCGTTCCGTTTGATGAAGAYACSGTCCGCATCCCGRACTTGAGAACACGGTTGGAAACAATTTTCCCGCCCCGTCCCAAACTCGACAAAGCGCCCCTGAGACTGCTGATGCTAGATCTATCAACCTATTTCACAGATGATGTGGACAGTCGGGAATATAACGTGCTTGAACCACCGCTGGGTTTAATGGCACTTGCCACCTATGTGGACCGAGCGCTTGGCGGCGCGGTTGATACCAAGATTTGCAAATCCCGCATCGATTTCGACAGCCACGAAGACCTGTATCAACTTGTGCTGAACTACAAGCCAGACATCATCGGCATTAGGGCCATGACCTTCTACAAAGGATTCTTCCACGACTGCTTAGCCTATTTGCGGAACAAAGGTATCACAACGCCAATCATTGCTGGCGGCCCCTATCCTACGGCGTCCTATAATGAAATATTGGCCGATAGAAATATCGACTTGTTGGCGATTGCTGARGGYGAAGAWACMYTGGTTGARCTGYTGCGCCKYACYATTGACAAYGGSGGWAWRTTCCCSTCWMAAGAARAGCTKCGCGATGTRAACGGCATTGCATTCCTTGAAGAKGYAGTWATGCCGGARACCATCGCAGTTTAAAGCAGTGGCTCTTKGTTTATGACGMTTTTTGACAGTTTAGAACAACACGCCGACAACATCGCCGTCATAGATGAACACGGAACAGCACATAGTTTTAGKKCCCTACTTCACGACGCAGAAGCTATTGGCYACCTAGCGGGAACAGGCAACTTAATTCTATTCGTTGCCACAAACAGCTATGCATCAATCGCTGGATATGTTGGCCTTATCCGGTCTGGCGCCGTTCCGCTTATGGTCCACCACAGCATAAAACCTGCGGAATTCAGGGCGCTCATAAAAACATACCAGCCTAGCCATATTTTCGCCCCTTCAGGGTTTGAAGGCGATTTAGGCACTGAAACTCTATGCCTAAATGACTACGGCTTATCTGAAACTGGAATGGCTCCTGAAAACGGCCTGCATCCTGATCTTGCGCTTCTGCTGACAACGTCTGGTTCAACGGGCAATAAATCATTGGTGCGTCTTTCAAAGCAAAACATAGCGAGCAATTGCGCACAAATTRTCACGTGTTTGGAGATTGAGCCCACCGACCGTGCCATCACCACTATGCCAATGAATTACACCTACGGCCTGTCAGTCATCCACAGCCACTTGCAATCTGGCGCTTCTATAGTGACGACAGAAGCGCCTCTAATGATCCCCTCGTTTTGGCAACTTTTAAAGGATAGCAAAGCCAGCAGCTTTAGCGGCGTCCCCTTCATATACGAAATGCTCAAGAAACTGCGCTTCGCTCGCATGGAACTGCCGCATCTGAAACATATGACGCAGGCGGGTGGCAAACTCTCTGAAGAATTGACCCAGCATTTTGCGGAGGTTTGCGCCTCGAAAAACATGCGCTTCACCGTTATGTACGGCCAAACAGAAGCCACTGCTCGCATGGCTTATGTGCCCGCCGACCTGTTATCTGACAAGATTGGCAGCGCTGGCGTCGCAATTCCTGGCGCGCAGATGTGGTTGGAAGATGAAAGCGGCGAACGCATTACGGAGGCAGGCCAGTCTGGCGAACTTATTTATAGCGGCGAAAATGTTTCTATGGGCTATGCAACGTGCCGCGCAGACTTAAGTGAAGGCGACACAAACGGCGACATTCTTAGAACGGGCGATATCGCAACGTGCGATGTAGACGGTTTCTTTTATATCGTTGGTCGAAAGAAACGGTTCCTTAAACTATACGGCAACCGCGTAAACCTAGATGAAGTCGACGCAATGCTCAAACGTGCCGGATTCGATACCGCATGCGTAGGCCGCGACGACAATATGAAGGTTTGCACCACCGAAGCAGCCAATACGGACGCAATACGGTCTTTCCTGAAAGCAGAAACGGCTTTGCCGCTTCGGGGCTTTAAAGTAGCGGTGGTTCATCGCATTCCGCGCAACGAGGCAGGGAAAATAAACTATCATTTGCTAAATCAGCAGTTCGAGGCACAATAGGCAAATGACTGAACTGGAACAGCTTTTAGAAACGCCGCCCTATTCGCTATCTGCAATAGACAAGGCTGCTGTATTTAACAGAACACTCGCAGGCATGACCCAGCGGCACTTCCAGAACTGTTCAGAATACCGAAAAATGCTGAACGGCTTGGGGTTTGATCCCTTCTCGCCTTTCGAGACAGAGGATTTGCCTTTTCTGCCGGTGCGACTGTTCAAAGAATTTACGCTGAAAAGCATCCCTGACCGAGCAGTTCATAAAACCATGCACTCCTCAGGCACAAGTGGGCAACAGGTTTCCAAAATATATTTGGATAAAGCCACGGCACTGAACCAAAGCAAAGTGCTTTCAAAAATCATGGGCGCGCTTATCGGCACGAAACGCCTGCCCATGCTGGTAATCGATGCGAAGGAAACAGTCGGCGGCCGAGGCTCCTTCTCAGCCAGAAGCGCTGGCATTCGCGGCTTCTCAATGTTTGGTCGCGGGGTGACCTATGCCTTGCATGACAGCATGAAACTCGATTATGAGGCCATAGAGAAATTCGCGACCCTGCACAGGGACACGCCCGTTTTTATCTTTGGTTTCACGTCTATAATTTACCAGCACTTCATCCAAGAGCTACAGCTTTCGAAATTAACGCTGTCGTTGGCAAATGCTACCTTGGTGCATGGTGGCGGCTGGAAAAAACTCATCGATGTTTCTGTAGATAATAACAGCTACAAGGGCATGCTGAAGGATGTCGCAGGCATTGCAAAAGTCCATAACTATTACGGCATGGTCGAGCAAACCGGTTCCATCTTCACAGAGTGCGATGAAGGCCACCTTCACAGTTCGATATTCTCTGACATCATCATTCGGCGCACGGACCTTTCAGTGGCAGGAGCACGTGAAAAAGGCTTGATACAGCTTATTTCCTTGCTACCTGAAAGCTATCCTGGCCACAGCATTTTAACTGAGGATATTGGAGAGCTTCTCGGCGAAGACGACTGCTCGTGCGGTAAATTAGGGCGCTACTTCAAAGTGTACGGGCGCGCAGCCAAAGCCGAAGTAAGGGGCTGCAGCGATGTCTATTAAGCCTGGCCCGAAGCTGACGATGCTTGTTGGCGAAATACCGAGGGACCACCAGGCCCTTCAACCCTTTAGCGGCCTTGTTATTGCCTTTCTTAACGAGCTTTCTAAAGACCTTCGCTCGAACACCGAGGCAAAGCAGCTAGCTGATGTCATGACATTTGCCTTCTGGTGCCGAAAAAGCCAGTTGGAACGGCTTCAACTAAGGTTTGGTGACGAACACCGGCGCATGGGCCGCGGGACAGTGTTTCACATTACGCCGTCCAACGTTCCCCTTAATTTTGCCTATAGTTTTGCGTTTGGGCTGCTTGCTGGCAACGGCAACATTGTGCGCTTACCCACAGCAGAGTTTACTGCAGCGAACATCGTCTCAGATGCGATCTGGCGGGTGCTTCATCAACCGCAACACGCAACGCTATTATCAATGAACGCCCTAGTCCGTTACAAACGCGAGACGGATTTCATGTCTAAACAATTTGGTGACGAAAACTTCTACACCAGCCATTTTTCTGCCATCTCTGACGCCCGTATTATTTGGGGCGGCGATGCAACAGTTAAAGCCATCAGGAAGTTCGCCATTCCGAGCCGCGCGGTTGAAGTAACTTTTGCAGATCGGTATTCATTCTGCGTCATGGACGAGATTGCCGTAGCGGAGCTCTCAGACGATGCCCTAAAAAACCTAGCGCGTAATTTCTATAATGACAGCTACCTGATGGACCAAAACGCGTGTTCCTCGCCGCATTTGATCGTTTGGTTACACACCCCCGCAAAGCCAGTTCGGAARCGCTTTTGGGACGCCCTTGAAAATGAGGCGCAAGCTTCATACGAACTAGCGGATGTGCAAGCCGTCGACCGGCACACACGACTAATGGGCAACTTCGCGCGCGGACCATCTGGTCAGCGGGCTGAGAAAATAAGTGGGCAAGCGATTAGAGTTAAACTGCCGACACTCGATAACTCTACTGATGAGCTGCGCGGGACCAGYGGCNTTWTTNTACGARYATWGYGCWGAGCASCTGAACGAYATCGCMGGSATYGTGAACAACAAATACCAGACGTTAACGTACTTTGGCGTCGATAAAGACGTACTTGGTAATTTTGTGACAGCCAATCAGCTTTCGGGGATCGATRGAATTGTTCCGGTGGGTGAAGCGCTAGCCATTGATACCATTTGGGACGGCGTGGACGTGCTAAAAACATTGTCGCGGATTATTGATGTCCGGTAAGCCCGTAACCCTACTGGTGCGCGCGGACGCTAGCGCGAAAATGGGCACGGGCCATGTGATGCGCGCTTTTGCCCTCAGCGAGGGTCTACTTGGCAGAGGCCACAAGGTCATATTTTCCAGCCAAGACCTACCAGAAGATTTAGCCAAACGCATTCAGGTACAAGGTTTAGAAATTTTACCTTTATCCACCGCCGAAGCCAAAGCATCGAGTATCGTCGCACTTGCATCCCACACACAGGCGACACATGCTATTTTTGATGGCTACCATTTAGCAGATGCCTTTGAAACCTGCCTCGCGGAAACCAACGTAAAGTCTCTTCGCTATGACGATCTAATGCAGGGTGCACACTGTAGCGCCGACATTGTTGTCAATGCCTCACCGTTTGCGGAGCAGGAGAGCTACGAAAGATGGGCGCCTAACGCTCTCGTCCTCCTTGGGCCCCGCTATTTGTCCTTCCGGTCAGAAGTGGTTCACGCCAGCAAAAACGCTAGCGGAAAAAATGCCGCTGAAAAGAATAGCCTTTTCATCAACTTCGGCGGCAGCGATCCTCTGGGTTTAACAGTACCTGCCATAGTGGCTATGGCGGAGGCTATACCTGAAGCACTTATTGAAGTTGTAACGGGCCCGGCCTACCGCGAACCAAACCGCGTCGCTGCATTGCCTTTAGAACGGCTTCGTCACCATCATAACAGCAGTTCTGTGGCCGAGATAATGCAACGTGCGCGAATTGCCGTCAGTGCGGGTGGGCTTACTATTGCGGAACTTGCCCTACTCCGCATACCCACCATTCTAACGGTGACCGCGGAAAATCAGATKGAAGGCGCGAAAGTAACCTGGTGCCGCACAGTGATGCCCGGCACGCCACCTGAAAGCCAGAAGTCGCTGGTGAAACAGATTGTGGAGCAGGCAAAAATATTATGGCAAAGTGAAGCCGAACGCTTAGCAATTACAAATCGCATACCAAACGATATCGACACAGGCGGCACAGACCGAATTATTGACGCCCTTCTAGAAGGATACCAGTGACATGAGCACTGAGAAACACAGTAAAAAATTGCCGTCGATTGCTGGGCGCACCATAAGCCCTGAGCTACCGCCTTATATTATCGCCGAATTATCGGCCAATCATATGGGCGATATGGACCGAGCGTTCAAAATGGTAAAAGCTGCTGTAGATGCCGGCGCTGACGCAGTGAAACTACAGACATATGATCCAGATAAAATCACGATGGACTGCGACGGAGACGACTTTCAAATTAAAGGCGGCCTGTGGGGCGGGCAAAAYTATCACGCACTTTATAGCCAAGCGATGACCCCACGCGAGTGGCACAAGCCGTTATTCGATTATGCCGCAGAGCTAGGCGTTACCATGTTTTCCAGCCCATTTGACCTCGGTGCAGTTGATTTTCTGGAGACCCTGAACGCTCCAGCATACAAAATCGCCTCGTTTGAGCTAGTTGACGTCCGCCTAATCGCAAAAGCCGCAGCCACAGGCAAACCCCTTATAATGTCGACAGGCCTCGCGGCCCTTGACGAGATTGAAGATGCACTTGCTGTCGCCCTTAAGAACGGTGCATCAGAAATTATTCTTCTTCACTGTATCAGCGCCTACCCAACGCCGCCGGAAGCCGCTAATTTGGCGACCATTACCGATATGGCAGCGCGTTTTGATGTGCCGATCGGGCTGTCAGACCATACGCTGACGGAAGCAGTGCCGGTGGCTGCAACAGTGCTCGGCGCTCAAGTCATTGAAAAACATTTTACGCTTAGCCGCAGTGACGGTGGTGCAGACGCCGAATTTTCACTAGAACCACATGAATTCAAACGCATGGTAGACGCGATACGAATTGCCCACGCAGCCATAGGTACGGCAATTTACGGCCCTACGGACGCAGACAAAGGCTCCCTGCAAATACGCCGCTCATTGTACATCRCTGCTGATTTGGATGCYGGTCATATTCTGCGGGAACAGGATATCGCCTGTGTTCGTCCGGGATACGGATTAAAGCCTAAGCATATAGAAACCCTAATCGGCCGTGTGCTTTTGCGCCGTGTCAAAAGAGGCGACGCGACCGATTGGGCAATGGTAAAGAGCTAACTTTTTTTGATGGCTAGAACAGAAACAACAGTCATTACTGCCATCAAACTAACGCCCTTGGTGCATATCCGAGGCTAAGCTACAAGCCTAAACGCTCGCGGCTTCTCTTTGCGACGCGGGTCATTATCTCGTCCCAGTCGGTAANTTTCGCCGCCGATGATAAACTCGGCATCCCTTACAAAAGATACTTTGTTCAAGCCGCAGAAATCCCACCAGTTTTTGACTGACCCCGTGAGGATGGTCTGAGCGCCTACTGCCATCGAAAACTGGCCTGGGGCAGAGCAAGACGAAACCGTCAGGTCACARGCATCTGCAATAGCGACGGTRGCATCTATATCRTTTTTCAAATTTATATCTTCAAARTTGTGGATCGTCACCCCGTGCAATTCTTTGGCTTTTACTAGCTCTTCGGAGACATCGCCGTACTGTATATTGATAAAATCAACTTTGTCAGCCAGCGCCATTAACGGTCCAAGAACTTCTATCGAACTGTAATTATAAGCTCGCTCAGCGTTCATTATCCCGCTCCGCCAAGCGAGTGCAATTTTTGGTTTATCGCTAATAGCCGCGAGCCTTGCTTTTATATCAGCTAGCCGATCAGGGTCGGAGATAAAAAGGCCGTCTTTGTGGGGTTGGACTTTTTCGATTGAAAGCCATTCGAATTGTGGGCACGAGCAAATAGGCATTGCATAATCAACAACTAGCTCCCCCCTTTTTATGGCGCTTTCAGCCACCGGGAACGAACGGTACCGATACCCGGAGACGATCTGGTCGACATACCTTTCAACATCAGCCTTTGGGAAACGGCGTTTAAAAAGAACAACCAGTCGGTAATCGCAGGTGATAATCAGTTTCTCGGCTTGCTCGTAGATAAACGGAAGATAGTTACCCCACATTACTTCGTCGCCAATCCCCTGCTCGGCTGCAATCAATATGGTCTTTCCTTTCAGAGGTTGCCCCTCCCAGAGATCGATGCCGTGTGTATATATTTGCGATTGGCTAAGTTTGCGCCTTGAACTTAGACGAAAGGCGTAATGCTTCCATGCTTCCTCAAAACGGCCCATATAGAACAACATTTGCGCTGCGCCCAAACGGGGCTCAGAAGATTCTGGATTCAACTCAATTGATCTCAAATCATTTTCCAGCGCCCGTTCATAGTCGCCAGTCATTAGAAAGGACTGCCCATAATTACTGAAGATTTTGAAATCGTTGGGATTTAACCGGATGGCCTCTTTGATTAAGGCGATGCAGGATGAACGGGTAGAACGCGAGCGTTTAGCAGCGATGGGGGAGATGGCGCAACGAACAGTGCATAACTTGCGGACGCCCTTGGCCGGGATTCGTGCGCTTGCTGAAATAACGAAGAGCGAGCTCGATGAAGGATCTGAGTTGGGTGAGATGCAGGATCGGATCATGGCATCGGTTGATCGGTTTGAGATATGGTTGCAAGGGATGTTGCGGGTTTCATCGCCTATGGCTCTTGATTTGGCAT
>JAESRJ010000202.1 GCA_016764715.1 Kordiimonadaceae bacterium
TGAACAAGTAACTGGAACACCTATTGCAGCTAGCTCAACAGGTGTCGGGCCGACGCAGCCTGCAGCCGTCACAGAATCTACAGCTCCTGCGGCGGCAACGAATGCGGCTCCAGCTCCCGAGGCGACAACAAATACTGCTACAGCTCCTGCGGTGACAGCTCCTGTAGTGACAGCTTCTGTAGTGGCCGCAAATGCGACGCTTACTGCTGCAGCCCAACCAACAGCTTCTGCTGAGAGTACAGCTCAGGTGGTCAGCTCCCAATCCGATCCTGCCCTTGCAACTGACGCATCCGCGAAGACTGCAGCAGATGTTGCTGCGCAGGTAAAAGCCGATGAGAAAACCGCAGAGGGTCATCTTGTTCGAGACACTAAAAACAAAGCAGCCGACCAGCGATCCAACGAGAGCGTCAATGCGCAGAATCCTGCAACTGTAGATAAATCAACAACAGCAACGTCTGACCGGTCGCGCGTAACAACAACCGTGCAACAGCAAACAGCCGCTCAGCCACAACATGAGAACGCTGCGGCAGTTTCAAGTCGTGTTAGCGCAGGCCCGGCCCCAGTGGCTCAACCCAGCGAGCCTCGTGAGAACAAAGCCAAAGACAATTCCGCGGCCAAATCAGCTTCAGCAATTGCTACCGCTTCGGCCAGTCGTCCACCTGTTTGGACACCGGAGCGCGTAGCTGCTTACCCTGAAGCGTTGCCAACAAGTGCCGCAATCGCTGCTGGCCTTGCTAGCCTTCGCGGAGAAACCAGTTTTTCAGAAAACCTAGGCAGCCTCCTAGGCGGCAAACCGTCACCCGCGCTAAGTGCACAAATAGCCAAGCAACTGAACCTGAACGTCACACGAGCAGTAAAAGACGGTAACAACGAATTCAACTTGCGCCTCAATCCAGGTGAACTTGGCAGTGTCCGGGTAAAACTGACCTTCACAGAAGCGGGCCGTGTCGCAGCCCAGGTATTTGCAGAACGCCCCGRGACTTTAGAGCTACTCCAGCGCGAAGCGCGTGGCTTTGAACGCGCTGTGGAAGCTGGCGGTCACAAAGTRGAAAACGGTGGTCTAASCTTTAACCTGGACACAGGCGACGGGCAAAGCGCGGGCAAAGCATTTGCTGATGCCGTGCAACAAGACCGCCTCAAAGAACAAATAAAAGAGGGCGCCRCCACAGATGAAGACAGTGAAGCGCTTATCGCCGGCGAGAGTTCCGACCTAACTGACCTGGCCGCCCTTGAAAAAATATTATCCCGTGTGTCGCCTTTGAGCGGCCTCGACGTAAGAGTGTAGGAAAACCATATGCCTATTTCAGGACTTAGCTCACCTTTTGCTACAGCGGCAAGCGCAATAACTGGCGATGCAGCGCGTGACGGTGCGTCCCTAGCAGCGGATTTTGACGATTTCCTAACGCTTCTGACCACTCAGTTGCAGAACCAAGATCCTCTTGATCCACTAGATAGCTCTGAGTTTACACAGCAACTCGTCGCCTTCTCGGGCGTTGAACAGCAAATTCAAGCGAACCAAAACTTGGAAACCCTTGCCGACCTCACTCGCCTTAGCAATGTCGGCTCAAGTGCCGCTTACTTAGGCAATGAAGCCTTCATCGAATCCCCAACAGGTGATCATGTCAACGACGGCATTACTTGGCTGTATTTCAATGAAACGAGCGCACAAGCACTTACACTGAAAGTGGTAGATGAAAGCGGCGCAACTGTTTACCAACAATCAGGTTCAGAATTACTTGGTACTCAGACATTTGAATGGGACGGCTTAACTGCAGGCGGCACCGTCGCCGATGCAGGCAACTATACACTAGTAATTGACGCCACGGACACAGGCGGGGACCGCCTATCACCGCGCATCGGCGTGCAAGAAACCATCACCGCGATTGATAGCTCAGGTTTCGAGCCGATCTTTACGATCGGGCCAAACCAAGTAGCTCAGTCTGACATATTACGTTTGCTTTTGGGCAGGTAGCCTAAAAACATACACCCGGCTGGACTGAAGCGTCTGGCCTTAGTGGATACCCTATTGCTGATAAGAGTGTAGGGGGGAAACAACAGCAGAAAGCGACTGAAATCATATGCAAATAAGACGACTAGGAGAAGTATAATGGCATTTGCAGCTTTAGCCGCAGGCGTATCGGGCCTCCAAGCTTTCAGTGAAAGCGTGGGCGTGATTGCCGACAATATTACCAACATAAATACAGTGGGTTATAAAGAAGCCCGCTCACGATTTTCAACACTTGTAACAGAGACAGGCGGTAATGGTGGTTACTCACCGGGCGGCGTACGCCAGTCTACCGAAACGCTTGTTACCCGGCAGGGACTATTGCAGCCGTCCTCCAATGTCACAGACTTGGCAATTGATGGATCTGGCTTTTTTGTTGTCCGCAACGCAGAAAGTGCAGGCTCAACTGATGGCACCTTAGAATTTACCCGTGCTGGCGCGTTTTCACAAGATTCTGATGGGTTTTTCAGAAATACTGCAGGGCTATTTTTGCTAGGGTATGAAATTGATACCGCAGGAAACCTGCCGGCCAACCTACAAAGTGAGACGTCTCTTTCACCGATCAATATTACTGAGCTCAACGGTGTAAGTGAAGCCACAGACAGCGTCGCTCTCCGCGTAAACCTTGCCGCAAGTACGGCCACCACCTCAGGCTACGCTCTCGGTGACTTGGCAGCCCGTGCAGCAGATGGTGTATCTGGTTTAGCGCCAGATTTTCAGACTAACGTTCAAATATTCGATTCCCTAGGGCGAGAGCATACCGTTGTCGTAGCGGCAATTAAAACCGGCGCGAATTCATGGGATTACGAATATTACTTTGATGATGCCAGCATCGTCGATTCGACAGCTCATCCAGACGGGTTGATTGCGCAAGGCACCCTTGTCTTTAATACTGATGGATCGATTAATCTCGGTAGTTCAAGCCTGAATTCGGTCAGTGGATCAACCGCGACTGCAGTCACCCTTCCTGGTGGTTCTCTTACTTTTAGCTACGATACCAGCGGCACTGTGTTGGTGGATGCAGGTAGCATTACCATCGATTTTGGAACAGACAGTGATACAAACGGTTTCACACAGTTCGAAAGCGGGTCTGCTTTAATATCATCAGCAGTGAACGGTGCCCGATTTGATAATGTAAACGGTATTTCAATCGATAGTAACGGCATTATTTCCGCGCTCTTTGATAACGGACTATCACTAGAAGTATTCCAACTGCCACTTGCGACTTTCGATAACCCAAATGGGCTACAGCGGCGCGCAGGTAATTCTTTCAGCTTATCTGATCAGTCCGGCTCCCGCACGTTCTCTATTCCGGGAACCACAGGCGCAGGTAACATCACGCCAAGTTCATTAGAGCAATCAACTGTTGATTTGGCAAATGAGTTTGCAGAACTGATCCGCGTACAAAGGGCATTCTCAGCCTCAACTCGGATTATAACAACAGCAGACGAACTTCTTGAAGAACTTACCAGGCTCTAACGCCTAATCAGTAAGCTTCTCCTGGCTTTGAACCGGGCGACCATTCGGTCGTCCGGCTTTAGCCGTTTTAATCACAGCACATCAGTACAATGTGTTTGTTGGACAGTTCTGTCCAAAATTCCAAAAGAAACTTCCTAACGGTTAACAAACATTAACCAAACCCATTAGGTCTTTTTTAAGCCCCGTTCCGTATAATTAGGCTCAGCCAAATGTAACAGGCTGGGTAAAGATTATGCAAAAAACTAAACAATCATCTCTTGTGAACGGCCAGATCATCGGCCCTACAGGCAGACCTCTTACGCTAGCGGACCTTCCGAGCGCTAATACGCAGCGCTGGGTCATTCGCCGCAAGGCTGAAGTCGTGGCCGCAGTTCAAGGGGGGCTACTAACGCTAGAAGATGCCTGCAAGCGTTATTCCCTGTCGGTAGAAGAGTTCCTATCGTGGCAGCAGGCCATCAATGAAAACGGCATGCCAGGCCTTCGTGCCACACGTGTTCAAAAATACCGCGACGTTGGCTCGATGTAAACGTAGGAGAACGCCTGTACAATCCCACCAATAGTTACGGCTCATTCTCACCAACATGTATACCAGCGGTTTGGCCTTCTGGGCCCATATCCAGGATTTCCGCTGAAACAACGATTCTAAATGGGTAAACCCGCCGCGCCTACCGCGCCTATTTCAGGCTGCTTTATTGCCCAGAGCACCCATTTTCAATTTTACTTTGCCAATATAGGCAAAAATTGCCTATATTTAACTATCTATTTACTTTTGAAACAGTATTTTAAGATTATGTATATTAACGGGCTTGAGTACAAAGGCAGTTTAAGGCGTATTAAACGGCAGGGGTAGCGTACAGGCCGCATAAATCCGAGGTGGGTTTTGGACGGACTAATACAATTTGTAAGAAACCTGGGAATGGCCAGGTTGGTCGGTATGCTCGCAGCCCTTGGCTTAGTAGCGATCGTGGTTTCAGTAGCTTTTAGCGGCCTTGGCAATGGGTCGATGACTGTTCTCTTTTCGGATCTTGATCCATCCTCAGCCTCGACCATTGGGGCCCAGCTGGAAGCGGAGAATATTCCGTACGAAACCAACGCCAATGCCACTCTTATCCGCGTGCCCAGCAACCAGGCCGACAATTTACGGTTACGCTTTGCCAGTGAGGGTTTATCGGGCGGCGTTGTAGGCAACGAAATTTTTGACGGAGAAAGCAGCTTCGGTAAAACCAGCTTTGAGCTGAACATCAACAAAATTCGAGCGATCCAGGGTGAGCTTGCTCGCTCCATCAAATCCATTCGCGCAGTTCGCGAAGCAAGGGTCCATATTGTTGCGCCCGAACGCCGTCCATTTCAACGCAGCGAAAACCAGTCTTCAGCGGCAATCTTAGTGCATACTTCGGGTATTCTAAGTGCTCGACAAATTCAAAGTATCGTTGCTTTGGTAGCCTCCGCCGTACCCGGCCTATCACCTGATAATGTTACGCTAACTGACGGTAACGGAAATTTGCTAGCCAAAGGTGGCGGCAAGTCGGATATCACTGATTTCTCCGACATGGAAGAAGTCCGCCTAGCAAAAGAGCAGCTTTACCGCGACAAAATTGAAACATTAATAGGCAGAGTTGTTGGCGCAGGCATGGTGCGGGCCGAAGTCTCGGTTACTATCAATACCGACCGGCGCACCACCAGTGAAACAGTGTTCGATCCAGACGGTCAGGTTACGACTGCCACGAGCACCAAAGAAGTTACGTCGTCCGAGGGAACAACTGGCGGACAGGTAACCGCTGCAAATAACCTTCCTGGCGCTGCCGCAAATGGCAACGATGACAATTCTCAGTCTTCAGAAACCACCGAAGACACTGATTTCGCGAATTCAAGCACCAATACAGTTACGGTTCAGGAACCGGGAGACATCACACAAATACGGGTTTCTGTGCTGGTTGACCATGCCCGTGTCCTCGACGGTACTGGTACCACGGTTGGCACGCCAAGCCCTCGGCCCCAAGCAGAGATGGACCAAATTCGCGCCCTTGTCCTTACCACCCTACCCGAAATTATTGACCGCGAAACTGGGACCGTTCAGCCCATCGGCAATAACGTAACAGTTGCCCAAATGCGGTTCATTGACCCAACACCAATTGAGGCCATTGAGGATCCTTTTAGCGCTTTCGGCGTCGACAAAAATTTCATCGTTGATGTCCTGCGCGGCGGCGCGATCTTCATTGTGTCCCTGTTGGTCATATTTATTATCATCAAGCCAATTATCGGGCGTATTCTTGAAGCAATTCCCGAGGCCCCCACCCCTGGTGATGCAGCGCTAGAAGACAGGTCGCAGGAGGTTCCTGCCATTGCCGCTCCGGGCGCGCCGCTGTCTGCGGAGTTAATGTCTGCCGCCGCACAAGGCGATGAAGATGCCGCGGCCGCTGTATTGGCAGCACGCGATTCTGGTGCGCTTGTCCCGGCTAAAATGCGCACTGACAGCCGCATTGATGTGGCGCAAGTTGAAGGGCGCATTCAGGAAAGCGCAATTAAAAAAGTTGCTGAGATTATCCGGTCAAACCCGGACGAGTCTGTCGCGATTGTACGTACGTGGCTTTATGCAGATTAGTGAAAGTACAGAGTAATGGCTGAAGGCGGCATGGAATTTAACAAGATAAGCGGTGCCCAGAAAGCGGCAGCTTTTATGCTTGCGATCGGTGAGGAGCATGGCCGCACTATATGGGAAATGCTCTCTGACGACGAAGTCAAAGAGCTGTCCCAGCATATGGCGACCTTAGGCACAATTGAAGCCGAATATGTAGAAACTATTTTTGTCGAATTCGCCGGAAAAGTATCTACTGTTGGCAACCTAAACGGCTCCTTTGAAAGCACTGAGCGACTTCTGGGAAAAATGCTTCCCGGTGATCGAGTTAGCCAGATTATGGACGAAATCCGCGGCCCTGCCGGCCGTACTATGTGGGACAAGCTTGGCAATGTGAACGAAATGGTTCTCGCCAGTTATCTCAAGAACGAATACCCACAAACTGTTGCCGTGGTGCTGCAAAAAATCAAAGCTGAGCACGCCGCGCGCGTCCTGTCTGTCCTACCCGAAGATTTCTCGATGGAAGTTATCATGCGCATGTTGCGGATGGAATCCGTGCAGAAAGATATCCTGGATAAAGTAGAGCAAACACTGCGCGTCGAGTTTATGAACAACCTTGCCCGCACAAGCCAGCGCGACAGCCACGAAACCATAGCAGAGATTTTCAATTTCTTGGACCGTAGCTCTGAAGCCCGTTTCCTCGCCTCGCTTGAGGACAGAAACAGAGATTCGGCCGAACGCATTCGCGCTTTGATGTTCACCTTTGAAGACCTTGCCAATCTTGACCCAAGCGGCGTGCAAACGCTGCTTAGAAATGTGGACAAAGACAAGCTGGCATTGGCAATGAAAGGGGCTTCCGACACACTTCGCGATCTATTCTTCTCCAATATGTCAGAGCGTGCAGCAAAAATTCTAAGAGAAGATATGGAAGCTATGGGCCCGGTACGGCTGCGCGATGTCGACGACGCACAGATGGATATGGTCAACAAAGCCAAAGACCTAGCCGAAGCTGGCGAAATTCTTCTCTCCGACAACAAAGGAGAGGACGAATTGATCTATTAAGATCAGTTACGAGACAGTTATGGCAGAACCAGTAAAGTTTACATTCGATCAGGCCTTTGACGGCGGAGCAAAAAATCGCTTCGACGAAGCAATTCAACGCGCGGAATTGGATGGTCAAGAAAAAGCTAGCGTTGCGCACAACAGCGGTTTAGCACAAGGCCGCGAGCAAGTTTTGCATGAGATCGAAGCCGAAACGAAGGCCGCTCTTAACCAAATCGCAGAATCTGCGCACGCTCTTTTTTCGCAGCAGCAACAGTTAAAAACCGAGCTCAAACAGGAAATGGTCCAGCTGGCTTATTCTATCGCAGCCAAACTTGCCCCAGCCCTAATGAGAGCCCATCCCCTCGCAGAGGTTGAGGCGCTTATTGAAGACTGCATGGCAACCGCGCACAAAGAACCACGTCTGCTTGTCCGCGTGCCGGAAGCCCTTACAGAAGACATTAGTGACCGCATTGAAACCATGAAAACAGCCACTAGTTTTCCAGGGGACATCGTCCTTATTGGCGAAGCAAGTTTTAGCCAAAACGACTGCCGGGTCGAATGGCCAGATGGCGGCACAGAACGCCGATACACGGACATCCAAAGAGAAATCGAAGCCGCAGTGCAGCGCTTTGTCATGGCAGGCAGCGAGGACGTCGACATTATTGACAGTCCTCAAGCAAACGCACCGCGTCCACAAGATTAAGTTGAACTAAGGAAGATTGAATGGCTGACGAAGACAACACCCCAACTGACGTAGAATTGCAGGATCTCGCGTCTCATGACGGCAGCGGCGACGTTGAACTGGCGACTAAAGAGGACGGCATCCTTCGCACAGGCAAGGACCTTGAGCCAATGTTTGATGTACCGGTACAAGTGCAGGCCGTGCTTGGAAAAGCTTCCCTTGAAGTGAACCAACTGTTGAAACTAGCCCCTGGCGCGGTTGTTGAACTTGACCGGAAAGTAGGCGAAGCCATTGATATATATGTAAACAACCGCCTCGTAGCGCGCGGGGAAGTAGTGTTGGTGGAAGACCATCTCGGCGTAACAATGACAGAAATTATCAAAATAGACGGTGCTTCCAATATATAGCGCGCAAACATTCTGGCGGGGGATCCCTGTATGAGTACTCTACTCGCTATGCTGGCAGCTTTTTTGCTGATTACAGGCGCCATTTTGATTGATGGCTCGCCGCTGGCTTTTGTTAATCTACAGGGGGTGCTGATCGTCATTGTTGGCACAGTGGCTGTCACGGCTATCAGCTTTCGCTTTCAGGAAATGATTACTCTCCCAGGCAATATTTTTGTTTTACTGCGTCACGGGCAACTGGACCCCAGWGCNRAANNGCWSWMRRWKTKCTAAAAATTGCTGTCGAAGCCCGCAAACAGAACGATGTAATGATGTTGGATAGGCTTTTACCGAGGTTGAAATCTACCCCCTTTCTGATGAAAGCAATCCAATTGGTGGTGGACGGGGCTCAGACAGATGAGATTGAGCAAATAATGCGCCGCGAGAACAGTACCGCGTCCGCCAAAAACATGCGCGCAGTTGATTTCCTGCGTCGCGCTGGGGATGTCGCGCCAGCTATGGGGCTTATAGGTACATTGATTGGTCTGATAAAGATGCTGGGCAACCTTGACGATCCGTCAACTATGGGCCCTGCAATGGCAACAGCCCTTCTAACAACATTTTACGGGGCGGTAATGGCCCATTTGGTTTTCATTCCGCTTGCAGCCAAAACCGAACATTGCACCAGCGAAGAAGCACTTGTTAACAATTTATATTCCATGGCAGCTACTTCAATACGCCGCAAGGAAAACCCAAGGCGCCTTGAAATGCTATTAAATACTATTTTACCACCTGCTAAGCGCATCACCTTTTTCAARAAYTANGAAAYANAGATGACCMAGCAYCAGCAGYTAAATAATACGGAGACAAAACAATGCGTTTGTTAATTGTAGGCAMCYTAGAGGGCCAACTTGGAGCAGCCAGTCAGATTGCTATGGAGCGCGGTGCAAAAGTTACGCACGCTAGCGATATTGATAGTGCACTCGCTATTCTCCGTACCAGAGGCGCGGATTTAATGATGGTTGATGTCGAGCAAAACATCCCCCTTTTGATCCCGCAGSYRTYSAARSMGSRKKTKKSGRTYSSSSTCWWYKSAWSYSRSWKSRGCRSKGACCCTAAAATTGCGGCGGCCGCCATTCGCAGTGGCGCAAAGGAATATATCCCGCTTCCGCCAGAAGCCGATCTTATCGCAGCGGTGCTCGAAGCCGTGGCCGAAGACAGCCAGACCTTTGTGTATAACGACCCCATAATGAAGAACGTCTGTGCGCTTGCAGCCCAAGTAGCACCGTCAGAAGCCAGTATTTTAATCACAGGTGAAAGTGGGACAGGCAAAGAAGTTATGGCGCGTTTTGTTCACGAGAAAAGCCGCCGTGGAAATAAAGCATTTGTAGCAATCAACTGCGCCGCGATTCCAGAAAACTTGCTGGAGTCTGAACTTTTTGGTCACGAAAAAGGTGCCTTCACTGGGGCCATTGCCCGCAGGATAGGTAAATTTGAAGAAGCGGACGGCGGCACGTTGCTGCTCGACGAGATTTCAGAAATGGATGTCCGTGTGCAGGCTAAATTACTGCGTGCWATTCAGGAACGCCAAATTGACCGTGTTGGTGGCAACAAACCCGTGAACATAAATATTCGTATCATCGCAACATCCAACAAGAATTTGCAGAAAGCGGTCAAAGACGGCGAATTCCGTGAAGATCTGTATTTCCGGCTTAATGTGGTCAATTTATGTGTGCCACCGCTCAGGGAACGGCCTGCTGACATAAAAATATTGGCCACACATTTCGCCGCCAAATATGCGGACGCAAATCACTTGCCGGAAAGGCCAATCGTTGATTCAGCGATGAAAGCACTGATGGCCCACACATGGCCGGGCAACGTACGCGAGCTAGAAAACGCGATGCACCGCGCAGTACTGCTGGCAACAAATGATGAAATTACGATAGCGGCAATMATGCTGCCAGACGCCAGTGGCAACTTGGTTCTAGACACACCAGCTGATGTGGCCCCTAAAGCGCAAAATGCTGCGGCAGCGGCCTATGCGTCAGCGTCCTCTGCTTCGAGCGACGATAGCAACGCTGTTCTTGTAGGGAAAACCGTGGCAGAGGTGGAGCAGGTCCTGATCATCGATACGCTGAAACATTGCTTGGGCAACAGAACCCATGCCGCGAATATTCTGGGTATCTCCATTCGCACGCTTAGGAACAAGCTTAACCAGTATAATTCAGCGGGCGTCTCAGTGCCTCTACCGGGCGAGGCTGGTAGCCGAGCGCCGATTTAATAAAAGCGACAGGCTTAATAAGAGCRGCTATCCGAATATGAGCAGCCACCYGGGCAGGCGCTCCRGTATTTTTGGTTTTGCAATGGTTAAACAACATGAGTGATACAGCATCAGGCGGCAAAGGGAGCCCAGAAGGCGGGAATTCAGTTTTCGCTGGACTTGGCACTACACTGAAGGGCTCTGATGTCACCTTCGCGTTAGGCTTTGTTGTTATCCTGTTGGTCCTCATTGTCCCTGTGCCAAGTTGGCTTTTAGACATGATGCTTGCTGCATCACTCACTCTTTCTGTTGTCATCTTAATGACGGTTCTTTTCGTCGAAAAACCTTTGGAATTCAACTCTTTCCCCACGGTTTTGCTGGTGGCAACGATGATGCGACTATCGCTCAATGTAGCGTCCACCCGGCTTATTCTTGCTGAAGGTCACACAGGGCCAGAAGCCGCTGGGGCCGTTATTCAGGCCTTCGGTTCCTTCCTGATGGGCGGATCGCCGATTATCGGCGGCACAATCCTCACCATTCTTATTATCGTAAATATGGTGGTTATCACCAAGGGCTCGGGCCGAATTGCGGAAGTGGCCGCTCGCTTCAGTTTGGACGCAATGCCGGGCAAACAGATGGCTATYGATGCAGATATGTCATCCGGYCTTATTAACGAAGAACAAGCCCTTTTACGCCGCCGGGAGCTAGARGACGAAAGTACMTTCTTTGGCGCAATGGACGGCGCAGCCAAGTTCGTTCGCGGCGATGCCATCGCAGGCATTATCATCACGCTCGTTAACATTATAGTAGGCATGATAATCGGCGTCGTTATTAACGACCTTTCTTTTTCCGAAGCAGGWAMNANSGCNTRWAYTTTAMTSRCNNMATTNGYGACNKAYTGKTCWCYNANATRCCMYCSMTMWTNNTTWCSRCMKYSSCRCCAACGGTCATAAGCTGAGTTAGTTCTAAAAACTAACAATAGACCAATTACGAAACCGAGTAGGGAATGAATTTGAATGGTATTACTAAAAACGTACATATCTTCATATCGAAGTTCTAGGAATACGACGGTAGAACAGAAAATTGCAAAAACAAGAAGGACCCCAAACATTTGCCGAAATGTATCGCTTTTGTGGAATTTAAAAATAAGGCCGAACCACTCTTTGGGGTTGTATTGAATCATTGTTTCGTTAAATAAGAGACTAAATATAAGCATGCAATTTGAGTATCTTAGCAAACCAACATAACAATGAAAAAAAGCGTTTTCCTTTTCTTCTTTATTAGCTTGGCCTATTACCCGGCTGACCTGGTCTTGCTGTCTGCTGTGGTCTACTTGGCTGACCTGGTCATTTTCTGACGCGGTTCCTCTACCTTTATTTGAGTTTTGGTCATCACTGTGGTTACTGCATCCCACGCACAGTAGAACAAAGCTGATGGCTAATATGACATTTTTAGTTTTTTGCATTTCTCAT
>JAESRJ010000203.1 GCA_016764715.1 Kordiimonadaceae bacterium
GTGGGCCTTGTAGATACCTGGGTGATCGGCCACTTACCGGGAGCGGTTCACCTGGCATCCGTCGGCGTCGGGGCAGTGATCTTCAGCTTTATGTTTTGGGCCTTTGGTTTCCTGCGGATGAGCACCACGGGATTAGTTGCACAGGCATACGGTAATAAGGACAACGCTCTCATTAAGCGCACCTTGGTTCAGTCTGTTTTCTTAGGGCTTATATTTGCCGGGTTCCTGCTCGTAGCACAAAGCCAAATCTTATGGCTAGGGATTGAGGCGCTTGGCCCGCCCGAAAGTACCACCGACTTTATTGGCGATTATTTTTCAATCCGCATCTGGTCTGCGCCTGCGTCTCTTTTCATATTTTCCCTTACAGGATACTTGTTTGGCACGACTCAAGCAAAAGCGGCCCTGTGGCTCCAGCTCATCCTGAATACATCGAACGGCATTCTTAATCTAATCTTTGTTCTTGGCTTTGATATGGGTGTTAGCGGTATCGCACTTGGATCTGTTTTAGCCGAATGGATCGCGGCTCTATTCGGCGTTTACCTGCTTGGTAAAAATTTCAAATTCAGAGAGCTTATGGAAGTCGTTAGAGACAAGATTAGTTGGCGTTTCAGTCAGTTCAACAAGTTGCTGTCGGCTAACATGTATATTTTCTTGCGCACCCTTGTCCTAATGACAGCACTGGCCCTCATCACCCGAAACGCGGCTGTGCTGGGTGAAGAGGCGCTTGGCGCAAACCTGGTTCTTATGAATTTCCTATTGTTAATCAGTTTAGGGCTCGATGCATTTGCCCACGCAGCTGAAGCCTTTGTAGGCGCGGCTTACGGCAAGGGAAACAGGGGAGAAATGCGCTTTTGGATTGCACGAACTAGTCTTTGGGCGGGTGTAACAGCGGTGCTTTACAGCCTGGTTTTTCTAGTAGCTGGTCAGAATTTAATTAATATACTAACTAATATTGAGGAAGTCCGTACGATAGCGGCTGTTGGCTTACCGGTAATGGTCTTGATGCCAATTTTTGCAGTCTGGTGTTATCAATTCGATGGGATCTTTATCGGCGTGACCTCTGGCCGTGGCATGTTGATCACAATGATCGCTGCTTTTGCGATCTATCTCCTTGTTCTTAATCCATTAACCACTGAGTATGGGTTTAAGGGGTTGTGGATCGCTGTTTTGGTATTCATGGCCAGCCGGGGCCTTATGCAGGCGTTATACTACCCCTTAATTGAAAGAAAAATGACTAAAGTCACACAGGGGTAGGACCGACGAAAATAGACTCTATTTTCAAAGAGTTAGAGCATTAAGTTAATGTACTAATCAAAAAAGTAATCGATCTACTCGCTAAGCAACAAGCCCGTAATTCCATGATAACTATGACAAAAATTAATATGGACGCCCCCAGAACAGAGACGCCCTCCTCATCAATCAACATGCATCGTGCCTAAAACTAAAGAATTTCGAGCACACTCTCAGGTGGACGGCCGATTTTTGCTTTATTTTGGCTAAAAACAATGGGTCTTTCGATCAGGTTAGGTGTTTTGCTCATCGCAGCGATCAATGTTTCGTCGTCTGAAGCCGAAGAAAGCCCTAGTTGTTTATAGTCAGCTTCGCCTTTACGGACAATATCAGACGCTGCTAGGCCAAGGCTTTTCAAAGCGGCTCTAATCTCTTCCGCAGAAGGACCATCTTCAAGATACAGACGCACCTCAGGCGTTAGGCCTTTGTCCTCAAGTATTGCCAAAGTCTGACGAGATTTGCTGCACCGCGGGTTATGCCAGATTTTGAGGCTCATAATCGTCACCTATAAAGTTGTTTCGCACAATATCTACTTTGGGCAAATACTGACGGGGAAGTTGGAGCGGGTGAAGGGAATTGAACCCTCGACACCGAGCTTGGGAAGCTCGTGCTCTACCACTGAGCTACACCCGCTTAGTACCAATTGATTGTGATGCGCCAGACCCTATCTGCGGGCCCTTTCAAATGCAAGCTTCCTTACCAGTATTTATTTTTGCGCCATGTAGGAACTTTTTGAGAGCAGTGCGTTCAGTGCAATGCAGCTAAACCTTGACGCCGCGCCGTGAGAGGGCCAATTTAGCGCCGGAAAATACACTCCCGTTCGTTACCCCCATCGTTATAAAGGAAACCGCAATGAAACCTGGCGCAGGCAGAGACCGCAGCATTACCAAAAAATGGGCCCGCCAAACCCNAAATGGTGCGCGCAGGCAGCATGCGATCAGAGCTTGGCGAAATGTCAGAAGCCCTGTTTCTGACATCCGGCTTTGCTTATGCCAACGCCGAACAAGCGGAAGCACGCTTTAACGGCACCGAAGAAGGCTTTACTTATTCCCGCCAARCCAACCCAACGGTTTCTATGTTTGAWGAACGCATGGCTGTACTGGAAGGTGCAGACGTTGGACGCGCCACTGGCACGGGCATGGCGGCAATGACAGCCTCGTTGCTTGCGGGGCTAAAGAGCGGTGATCATGTGCTGGGGTCACGCGCGCTTTTTGGATCATGCCGCTGGTTAATGGATGAACTACTACCTCGTTACGGAATCGAAACAATCGTGATTGACGGAACGGATATGAATGCATGGAAAGGCGCCGTGCAGAAAAATACGCGCGCGATTTTCACCGAAACTCCGGCAAACCCAACACTTGAGATCGTTGACCTGAAAGCCGTAGCGGATCTCGCGCACGAAAACGGGGCAAAGCTTATTGTTGATAATGTTTTTGCGACGCCTGTGCTGCAGCGGCCGATGGAGCTTGGTGCAGATATCGTTTGTTACTCAACAACAAAACACATTGATGGCCAAGGGCGGTGTTTAGGCGGCGTTATTCTCTGCGACAAAGATTGGGACGAAGAGTTCCTCTACCCGTTTTACCGTCATACCGGCTGCGCTATGTCGCCCTTTAATGCATGGGTGATGCTGAAAGGGCTGGAGACCATGGGCCTACGCGTGCACGCCATGTGTGATGCTGCGGAAGATATCGCGGTGGTGCTTGCTGATAGGGTAGCTGATGTGCGCCACCCATCCCTCCCGAGTTTTGCTCAATCGGAACTGGCCTTTTCACAAATGGACCGCGGCGGCACTATGGTTGTTTTTGAGCTGCCCGGCGGCCGTGACCAAGCCTTCCGCTTTCTCAACGCTCTGGAAATTATCGATATATCAAATAACCTCGGCGATAGTCGCTCAATCGCCACGCACCCGTGGAGCACAACCCATAAAGCACTGGCAGAAGAAACTAGGTTAGAGCTTGGTATCACACCCGGCCTTATCAGGCTGTCTGTTGGCCTCGAGGATACTAAAGACCTGAAGGCAGATCTGTTACGTGCCTTAGAAATTGCGGGGAGTTAATCCCGATGGGTGAAGAGATGATAGAAGACCTACCAACCTTTGAAGCAGTTACCGACGGCATTCGAGTGGCTGTTCAGTCCTATTTTCTAGCTGCGCAGTCAGACCCAGATAATGATCAGTATTTCTGGGCGTACCGCATAAAGATTAGGAACGAGAGTGCGGCCAGTGTTCAGCTGCTTAGCCGTCACTGGATTATCACAGACAGCAACGGCAAACGCGAAGAAGTAATTGGCGACGGTGTTATTGGCGAGCAACCCCGCCTTTCCCCCGGAGTGCACTTTACCTATACCAGCGGCTGTCCGCTGAACACCCCGTCTGGCTTTATGCACGGCACTTTTGATATGCTCGGTGGGAAAAATAGGCTTTTTACTATTGCCATTCCGGCCTTTTCGCTCGACAGTCCCTACTGCTCTGAAATTATCAACTAGATTCCAATGTGCCTTAACACCCTGGACAGGTAATGAAATGGTAGTGAAATTTGCTTGATCTAAGACCAGTCTTCTTTTCGCTTGGGTCGCTTATTTGCATGCTGTCATTGGGGATGGCGGTACCGGTTAGCGTTGATCTGCTGGCTGGGAACCCCGATTGGGGCGTATTCTTCCTCTCTCTGCTTTTAACGCTAACCGTGGGCGGCATGTTAGTGCTTGCCAATAGGGATACCGGCAACGCCTTAAACCTGCGGCAGGCCTTTTTACTTACCAGTTTGGCTTGGTCGGTTCTGCCCGCTTTTGCGGCGTTGCCGCTCGCTTTTTCGGATTTGGGTCTTTCCTATACAGACGCATATTTCGAAGCCATGAGTGGGCTTACAACCACAGGCTCCACTATTATTAGCGGTCTTGATAACGCCCCGCCCGGCATTTTGATATGGCGTGCGCTACTGCAGTGGTTTGGCGGCATCGGTATTATTGTCATGGCCGTAGCCGTTCTACCGATGYTGCAAGTCGGGGGCATGCAGGTTTTTAAAGGGGAGAGCTTTGACAGCGTTGAAAAAATTCTACCCCGTGCAGGGCAAATCACCGGGGTGATTAGTGGCCTTTATGTCGCCTTCACCGCGCTTTGCATCTTACTCTATTTACTAGCAGGTATGAGCATATTTGATGCTACAGCCCACGCGATGACCGTGATTGCCACGGGCGGTTTTTCTACGTCTGATGGCTCTATCGGTCATTTCGACAGCTTCTCGATCGATATGATCACTGTTGCTTTCATGATCATTGGCTCTCTGCCATTCATCCTTTTCTTGCAGGTGTTGCGGGGTAGGCCGCTTGCGGTATGGAAAGACGAACAAGTGCGCGGCTTCCTTAAACTTGCCGGGCTCTTGTGCATCAGTGTCACGCTGTGGCTCGTAATCTGGAAAGATTTCACTCCTGCAGAAGCTTTTCGCTTCGGCACGTTTAATATTATTTCAGTCCTTACCGGCACTGGCTATGCCACGACGGACTATAGCCAATGGGGCAGTTTCTCTGCGACTTTGTTTTTCATGGTAATGTTCATCGGCGGCTGTGCTGGCTCAACAAGTTGCGGCATTAAAATTTTCCGTTTCCAGGTGCTTTTGAAATCAATGCGCAGTTGGACAAATCACATTATCCAACCCAACGGTATTTTTGTGCCCAAATATAATGGTCGTCCTATCCCAGCTGATGTAACCAGCAGTGTAATGGCATTCATGACGTTGTTCATGGCGCTTTTTCTGCTGCTCGCGATGGCGATTGCCGGAACCGGCGAAGATTGGATCACCTCTTTCTCAAGCGCAGGGTCTGCACTTGCTAATGTTGGGCCAGGCCTGGGCGAAAAAGTGGGCCCCGGAGGGAACTTCTCAGGGCTCACCGATACAGCTAAGTGGCTAATGTCGGTTGGCATGCTGGTAGGCCGGCTTGAAATATTCTCAGTTTTGGTGCTGTTTTCCCCGGCCTTCTGGCGCGGGTGAGCCGGAAACGCCTCGCAATATTACCTGAGCATGTTATGCCTGTGTTCAGATAAGGGGGGTTATACTGGTTGTTATGAAACACTTGGTTACAGTTTTTTGCCTATTCAGTTTTGCCGGCCTAGTACCTGTGGGCGCTAAAGATACCTCAGTAGGCGCGGAAGAATATGTGCGAGGCGACTATTACGAGGCTAGAGCACTCGCACGAGCCGCCAATACCAGTGATGGTTACTCAAACGCGTGTCAAAGCGGCCTTGTTATTGGAGGCTTTTTAGAAACGGGAGCTGAGGCAGTCGCGTCCTTGCACGGCGCGATTGATGACTGCATCAAGTCCCTTGAAATGGCCCCAGACCATTATCTTGCAAAACTCAGCCTTTCAGTCGCGCTTAGCTTTGAGGGCAAACGTTTGCAGAAAACCAGCTACCCAAAACATGCGAAAGCCCTTATCGAGCAATTGATACAGCAAGAAGATAGAAACCCCATCGGATACGGTGCCATGGGCGCCTGGCATTCTGAGATAAGCGCCGCGGGTTTCTTCGCACGGCTTCTGCTTGGCGCACGTCGAAAGAACGCTAAGTTTTTCTACAGCCAGGCGCTAAAACTCGGCGTAGACGACTATGCACTAAAGCTAGAACATATAAAATTCTTGGCCCGCGGCAACAAGACTGAGCGGAAAAAAGCGGAAGAACTMGCACATGAYTTATTRGCTACGCCGACAAACAATGCCTTTGACAGCTTGCTCAAGAGCAAGTGTCACCTTCTGCTTTATGCCGTTCAGTCTGGGCGAAAAAATAATATAAAACAATCRCTTATTGATATTTCRGCTTTCAGAAACATCGCCAATTTCGGAGCAGTAAAAGCCTATCCGCTAAATAAAGTTAATATACTAACTTTAATAGATTCATGACAGTCCATACCCATAGAGCGGGAGATAAAAGGTATTCGCTCGTAGCCATCGTACTCCACTGGGGTATTGCCGCTTTGATTACTTCGCAATTCATAGTCGGGCCAGTGATGACGCGGCTTTCAGACGCAGATATCGCCTTACAGTTTACGCTTTACCAATTTCATAAGTCGGTTGGCATAACTATACTAATCTTAATGAGCATCAGACTAGTATGGCGCATACTGCACAAACCACCACCTCTGCCAGAAGCGGTATCGGAGACAACTATCACAGCATCTAAAATAGTTCACTTTGGCCTATACGCCTTAGTGTTTATCCTATGCCTACTTGGATGGTCGGTGGTTTCCGCCTCGCCCTACAATATCCCCACCCTCCTATTTGGTGAAGTTGTCTGGCCACATATTTGGTTTATTGAGCAGCTACCCGATAAACAGGCCGCAGAAACATTTCTTAAAACCGTGCATGCCTACGGCGCCTATGTCTTGCTAACACTTGTGGCTCTCCATGTTTTGGCGGCGCTGCACCACCAGTTTTTTCTTAAAGATGGGCTGATATGGCGTATGGTGCCGTTCTCATCGCAGTCATACAACAAAACGAATGCTAAGAAGGAAAAAGTATGATCTCAAAAAGCCTGATAGTGTTCATGCTGCTTAGCATCCTGTCGGCAAACGCTTCGGCGGGTGACTGGGTCATTGATAAAGCCTCTAGCCACGTCAAATTTTCCGCTAAACAAACGGGTACTCTATTCACCGGGTCCTTCAGCAGGTTCGCAGTCCGTGTATCTTTTGACCCTGCACATCCTGAAAATGGTTCCATTGCCGCCAAAATTGACATGACGTCCGTAAACGCGGGCGATAAGCAACGCAACACCGCTTTACCGGGTAAAGAATGGTTTGATAGCGGGGTTTTCCCTGCGGCTGATTTTACATCTTCATCAATTTCTCAAACCTGCGACGGCACCTATATTGCCCACGGGACCCTAACGTTGCACGGCGTGACAAAACCCATTTCATTGCCTTTTAGTTTTGTAGAAAATGATGGACAAGCCAAGGTAACCGCCAACCTGTCGCTCAATAGAAGTGATTTTAATGTAGGATCTGGCGCATGGGCAACGGGGAAATGGGTTAGCCTTGAGGTCAGCGTGGAAATATCCATCACTGCAGAGCGCCCAGGGAAAAACCAATAATGTTGTACGGGAAAAAACTGAAAATTGTAGCTGTTGGCTTGTTGCTCGTACTCGCTGGCTGCGCGTCATTGGCAAAGATCATTTATCCTGTGACCACCGATCCGCTCAAAAGCAAACCAGGTGTCTACGCGCTCGATAGCGATCACGCCAATATTATATTCTCTCTCAATCACTTAGGGTTTTCCCTACACCACGGCCGCTTCAATAAAATCACCGGTTCGTTGGAACCGGATACAAGCGCTCCCGAAGCCAGTCAGTTATTCATAACCATCACCACAGCCAGCATCGATACCAACAACCAGATTTTGGATGATGAGCTTAGATCACCTAAAATGTTTGACGCCTCCGCCTTCCCGGCAGCAACCTACCAAAGCACGAGCATCCGCCAAACTGGCGACACCACAGCGGTGATAGAAGGCGTGTTAAATATTAAAGGAGTGGAAAAGCCCGTAACCATTGAAGCAACATTCATTGGCAGCGGTGTAAACCCACTGACCGGATTGCAAACAATTGGCTTCAGCGGCAAAGGCAGCTTTAAGCGGTCAGACTTTGGCCTGAAGGAATGGTTGCCCTTTATTGGAGATGACGTAGCACTAATAATTGAGGCGGAATTCACCCGCCCCAAATAGTTAACTATCTAATCAAATTACTATTTAGACGCTAAGTCTTTGATATTTTGGCGTTAAAAACGCTTCTGGCGGCTAGCAATCCCGCGCTCGATGGCAGCGGCCGTTAGCCGGTCGATGTTGAAATGGTGACGGATCATTTCGAGCAACCGTAGTTCTTCCTGACTTAAGTTGCCGTCTGATGCAGCCACTTCACACGCCAACGCATAGACAAGATCGAGGTGCGTTTCGGGAACAGCTTCATGAACAAGGCCAAGTACAGCATCAAGCCCTTCTTCACTTTGCAGCAGATCGATGCAGCTATCCGTATCAGCGCGGAGTCTTTCAACGTTATAATCCTGAAAAGCAGGAAGATACCCGACAAGGCCGGTCATGCGGGTTAATTCGCTGTCTGTCATTTTATTATCCGAAGCCGCAACTGTGACCATGGTGTAAACGAGGGCGGTTTCTGGGCTGACTGTTGACATATAACTCTCCTTTGCCCGCAAACTATAATGCGAACCGTCGCTTCACAAGCGAAATAAGCAAGACCCTTTATTATCAGGTTGGGCTGTCAAAAAATCAGGTCCAACAACCGATTTCGTTTCTTCGGCAATGTCAGAAAATAATTACACTCTTCGTCGGTACTAACCAAATCAGCTTTACGCCAAACGTTGGCAATTGCATCCAACATTTCCGGTGATCCGGACTTCAAATACCTTTTGTGGAGACCCATTGAACAAATGTGCGGCTCATCAATTTTCTGCATTTTGCTTTCAAAACTCTCTGTAGTTTCAACATCTGGGTTCCAGAAGGTTACATTTAGGTTCCGTTCACTACTATACCAACGGTCAAAGAGGCCTCGCTGGCTTAGAATATAGGCATAGTACAAATAGAACTCGGTAAATGGCCCTGACCCTATAAAGGCGCTTTCAAAATCTGTTTTCAAAAGCCTCTCCGTTTCCTTCACCATGCGCCCGATCAAATCTTTACTGGCCAAGTACGGAGTAGATAAAGGCATCGCATTGGTGAAATCTGCTTCAGTCGGTTGAACGCCAAACAAGGTACAGCCTCGAACAAATTTTTGGGTAAAAGGAGTATATAGCGGGTAAGTGGCAATCCGCATTTTGCCGCTAGGCGTAAAAGCTGCTTCATCGCTGTAACAACGAATAAAATGGTTTTTAGTATCGAGCATAAGATAATGATCCGATTTGATTATCTTTAGCGCCAATACCTTCAAAATTTGTTGTCTAACCCAGCCACCTCTTCTTCGGAAAGAATGTAACATTTTTTTGCCGTTGATTAACTGAACACGCGCACTCATTACGCCATATTCTTTAATCACGTGTCGGTAAAACAGTATCTTGAATCGAAAAAAATAAGGGTCGTTGGAAATAACGTATATATTTTTTACAAAGTCTGGATCCACATGCTGCCTAATCGAACGCGCCTGCAACTGTAGCATACGAATTTCATCACAATATGAAACAGTGACGAGATCTACGCATTTATCGTGGTTTGATCCATCGTCACCTGAAGAATTAGCTTTCTGCAAATTTATTGCCCCCTAATCTAAAAATGAATTTAGACACTCACTTTTGCCAACACTCTAATGCCGAACTACAATCACATGACAGGCCCAGCATATACGGGATGCAAGCCTATTTTTCAATTAACCTGTAATCCTACGCCTTCTAGAAACGACGACATAGTACATAGCAAATGCAAGGCACTACAACGTACTCAAAGAAATGAGCGCACAATATCAACGGCGTCACTCAGCCCTACACGCTGCCTTTCAACACCTTCAGGCAGTGCTTCAAGAAGCCGTGTCGGGGTTTGGCCATCGAGTATGACAAACACACCCTTATCATCTGCGCGCCTGATCAGCCTTCCGTAGGCTTGCGAGAGTTTGAGACGCGCCAGCATTTCGTCATACCCCCGGCCGCCAAAGGCCGCGCGCCGCGCACGGTGCAGCAAGTTAGGCCTAGGCCAAGGCACCCGGTCAAACACAATTAGCCGCAGGCTATCCCCCGGCACATCAACGCCGTCCCGAACGGCATCGGTGCCCAGCAGGCACGCATCTCTGTCATCGCGGAATATATCCACCAACGTCGCGGTATCCACCGGATCAACATGCTGGCCGTAAAAGGGAATTCCCTCTTCCTCCATGGCACCTGCGATGTGCGAATATGTCATGCGCAGGCGACTAATGGCGGTGAACAGCCCTAGAGCGCCGCCGCCAGACGCCAAAAATAGGGCTCGGTATGCGCTTGCCACTTGTTGCGGGTCGTTTTTATTCACATCACCGACGACAATGATTTTGGTTTGTTTTTCGTAATCAAAGGGCGACGCCACATAAAGGCGTTTGGGCGGCACCATCAAGTGCTGTGCACCCGTACGCATATCAGCGCTCGACCAACTGTCTTCACCGTCTGATTTATCTCGTAGGGTAGCAGAGGTGATGAGCACACCGTGCGCGTTTTCGAGCACCACGCTGGCAAACGGCTTGGTGGGATCAACAAAGTGGCGACAATAAGCGATATCGCGTTCGCGGCCATCAAGGCGGTCAACCGCCAGCCAATCAACAAAGTCGTCTGGCACAGAGCCACCTAAACCTTCAGTAATCGCAGCCCATGTTGTTACAGTGTCTGCGCGCAGTCGCAAGGACCTAGMGCTTGCCTCCAGCCTCCCCCGCGAACTGCTATCAAGTAYGTCTGCGTCTTCATCAAGGCGCTGCAGCAACAATGTCGCCAACCCCGTCATTGGCCGCGCCAAATCTGCCAGGCCAATGAAAAGCGCTTGCGCGGCGTCAACCAAGCCCTCTATCGGGTCTGCAATGCTGGCTTCAAGTGAATGCGGGCCCCTTGCATCAGACCGCGCCATTACCTGTGCGCGCAAAAGCATCAAAAAAGTTTCAAATCGGGTAATTGGAGCCGCCCCAGAAACCCGGCCAAGCCAATTGTCAGAGGGCAACAAACGTGCGGCTTCCAAAATATCGTCCAACAGTTTACGCGCATCCTCATCGTCGGTGATAAGCTCTTCGACACGGCTCTTTAACCCACGTGCTCGGGTRCTGCCGCCWGTTTCYTTACCGCGCAACCAACGCCGYAARTCYGCGCCTTCTARCCCYGATAAGTGCACACTGAAAGCACTGTCAGCGGCTTCAAAAACATGGTGCCCTTCGTCAAACACTAGGCGTTTCGGCAAATCCGGGTCCCCAGCGCGGCTTGCCGCCTGCGCGACCACAAGCGCATGGTTCGCCACCACCAAATCAGCATGCTTGGATTTCCGCACACTTTTTTCGATGAAGCAGCGCCTGAAGTGGGAGCAGGCTGAATACAGGCATTCGCCGCGCCTATCTGTTAAGCCTGCAATGCGGCCCCGGCCAAAGTGGGCACCTAGCCAACTGGGGAAATCACCACCGATCATATCGCCGTCACGGCTATAGCGGGCCCAACGCGCCACCAGCCCAATCAATATTTTATCGCGGTCCATACCGTCTGCAGGGTTTGACCGGCCCATAACAGCGCGCGTTGCTTCTTCAAGGTTAAGCAAGCACGCGTAATTCTCGCTCATAGAGCGCATTACAAATTTCAGAAAAATTGCTGCTTTGTTTGCTGTTTTGCCAAAGAGATGATTGAGTCACTTGAATTAAAAATCAATAACTTGGTATGCTTAAATATAGTCTAAGCATACTTGATTAAGGTGAAAAAATAAATTGTCATCTGTTTAAAAAATATAAAAATCCACAATAAACCATCGATTAGGCTTTTAAATAAAGAGCCACTATAAAGAGTCACTTCCTACCGATACTTTTACTAATTCCTTGGCATTAATTATTTTACCATGATA
>JAESRJ010000204.1 GCA_016764715.1 Kordiimonadaceae bacterium
ACCTTAGTGCGAGACCAAGTTCGAGTACGCAGGGAGCAGGCCCGAGTAAGCCGCGAGGTTTCTCGTGCCAAAAAAGAGCAGGCCAAAGCGCTTTCTCGTGTAAAGCGTGAAATGCAAAAAAGCCAACGCCAACTAAAGCGGTCGCTGGATCGCCTAGCCCGCGAGCAAAAGAAATCTAGCAACAGTGCTCTGTACCCGAACAAAGAAATGGCAATGCTCGACAGCCGCGGCATCCTTTTCACTGCGAACCGCGCGCTAGAGCTGAGAATTGAAGCGCTAACGAGCGAACTGGCCCGCCTGGAACGCCGATTGGATGGTACCTCTGGCAAAGAAAAACGCCGCAAACTGATCCGCCAGCAAGATTCCATACATGAAACAATTGGCTTACTGAGTGAGAAAATGGGCGCATTACACGAGCAAGGAGAGCTGTACGAAGAGTATAGCGAGCGCCAACAAGAAGAAGCTGAACGCTTCGCTGAGGCTCAAGAAGAAGCGGCAAACCGCCGTGAAGAGCTTATGGATGAAGAGCACGACCGCCTTGAGGCAGAAGCCGACCGCAGAGAAGAGCTCATGGACGAAGAGCATGACCGCCTTGAAGAGGCTCGGGAAGGAAAGATAGAGCTTCTTGAAGAAACAAAAWCCGCCCTTGAGGAACAGCTTGAAGAAAACGCCGAACGCATGGTGCGGGCGCGTATCGAAAGCTATAGAAACTATTTGGACGGCGATTTGGTTTCAGGTCAAATTACAGAGAGAACATTCAGTGCCTTCGTCGCGGCGCAGGAACTCCRGTTTGATGGTAGCGGAGATTTGGTAGAAGCTCTCGAAAATACTTTTGCCGGAAATGCTAGTCTCATGGCACAAATTGCGCAGCACCTAGAGAAGCTGGAAAGCCTTCGCACAGCGGGTTTTAAAGATGCCTGGCCTGATAGCGCGCTCCTAATCGAAAAAATTAAGCAGTTAGACCATGAGTTAAACACCAGCCTCAATGTTCATGCCGACGAAGAACCCAATGTAGATGTTGATGTAAAAAGCGAGTTCACATGGGACGTCGAAGTTGACCATGATACCCGCGTTGAAACAAAGCGCGAGACTATGGTCGAAATCCCAAAGGAGCTTTCTCGTAGGTTTAACGACCTAAAAAAGAAGTTATCCAAAACGCCGAAGGGCAAAAAACGTGATGCCCTTATCGACGCTATGGAAGCTGTCACTCAAGAAATAGACGAAATCGCAACGGCTAGAGATCGCAAAGCCGGACTGACCCCTTCCAATACAAAAGTGCGTCGCGAAACCCGAGCGGACGCCGTTTAACAGCTCTTCACTACCGTAGATGCGTTGACCTTATACGGGAAGTTTCGCCACTTGCGGCGCTTCCCGTGTTTTTTTGATRTCTGGGGTGCGTGAAACCCGCTTCGCCTCTCAGCAGCAGCCGAGCCCAATGACAGTCGATATCACAGACTTGTTGCACCCTTTCAGAACTCCCGTACAGTTTCCCCGTCAACAGGGGAGGCTATGTATGACACTCGAACTCACGATGCTCTTTTGGAGCACGATATTAAGCTTTGTCACAATCTTAATACCGTCAGCGGAAGCACTGTACCGTAACGGACTAATGGCGCAGGCAGGYGCGCGCGAYRATTTRCCRGATCCAACAGTTTTCAATTGCCGCGCAGTAAGGCTCCGCAATAATCTGCTCGAAAACCTGATCTTGTTCGCTGCCCTAATATTGATTGCAAACGCCGCTGGCGTTACGACAGATCAAACCGTGCTCGGCGCACAAATTTTCTTTTACGCCCGCGTTTTGCATGCGGCSGTTTACTTGATCGGTGTTCCAATGATCCGCCCGYTAATTTGGGCCACAAGTGTTGCCGGCATGGTAATGATTGCGTTGGAGTTAATTTAGAAAAACGAGCAAAGGCCGCACTTTAAAGCGGCCTTTTTTACTGTATGCAGCTGACAACCGAATGGTGTAAAACATGCGCCAACAGAATTATCCGCCGCGCTTTGCTTTCTGTACATAGGTCTCCAGCGCATTCAGCAGGTGGGATCGATCTTTATTTGTGAACTTGGCGTTATAGCCTTTGTCTTCGCCCATATCCCGCAACTGGGATTTAAGCTCCCGCATGGCAATCGCCATTCCGATATTATCCGGCGTAAAGGGCTTGCCTGTATGCCCTAACACGGCAGCACCCTTCTCTAGACAGCGGCCAGCCAACAAAATGTCGCCCGTTATACAGATATCGCCTTCTTTTGCGTTCTCTACGATCCAGTCATCCGCAGCATCAAAGCTATCGTTCACGACCATTTTATTGACCTTAGGCCCAACAGGAATGCGCAGCCACTGATTACTAACCAAATGGACGACAAGATCGTGCCTGTAGGCCACTTTTAAGATCTCGTCTTTCACCGGGCAGGCATCCGCATCCACAAAAATTTCCAGCATGCGGTGTTCCTTTTCAACGTCACCGTAATTTCAGGGCTATGCTTGTACCAAAAGAATGATACATGTTGGCATACCCATAACCCATTTCAGGCGCGCGATGAAACACCTTAAAACAATATTCACAGTCACCAGTATTTTCTTGCTAGGCACTTTTGCGCCTAGCCAAGCGCTTTTCGCGCAAGACAAGGAAGAAACGCCTGAAACCATTGAACAGATTACTCAAGATAGACCTGCTATTGCGCCGCTGGAAGCGCTCCCAGCACAAACTTCTGAAGAAATTGAACGGATCAGAAAGTCCATAGATTATTTGGTACGCCGCGCAAAAATGGTGCGCACCCTAGCGGGCCAACATATTTATTTCACCATCGCCAATAAAAAACGACTGGAGGTAAGGCTGGTTGAGGATGCTGCAGAGGTAATGGCCTTTGATCATATATGTGAAGCCAGCGATATGCCGCCGCTTGTCCTAAAAGAGATTGCAAACAACGCAACGGCTCTTATCTCCGGCCTGTTAACTAGCGAAAGCTCMGCGGCACCGCGCCTTACAGCACTGGCAGACAGCCAAAGCGCGAGCCAGCAAGCGGAGCTGGTCGCTGACGTCACAAGTTCARTCCTCATGTTTGAAATTGGCCGYAGAAGCGGGTTGTTTGAAGCGATATTGACGGATTTTGGTAAGGAAAAATTCTGCTCAAATTTGCAGCCTAGCCTCTATGGGCGTTTTGAAGCTGTGCAAGCAGCSTTGCCAGAAGCCTCTGTTCTGTCAGAACAAAARACCAACTATACATCGCGACGYGCTCAGTTGATGCGCGTTCTCGCGGCCCAGCACCTCGCTTACTTGAAAGCAAATAGGAAGAATTCTGACGTCAGGTTAATTGAAGATAGCTCYCAAGTGTTGGCGTATGATTTGATCTGCAATACAGCCGATATGGACCCCGAAAAGCTCGGGCGCATAGCAAATGACGCGTCTTACCTCATCGCCAAACTGGCTGCAAATGGTTCTGAACTATCAGATCGTCTAGGGCACATGGGGCAAAATCAATCTTTAGACGGCAGGCTAGAGCTGCTAGGTGACATCGCCGCCACGGTACTTATGTATGAAATTGGCCGGAGGCGCGGATTGTTCGATGCGCTTCTCACAGATTTCGGATCCAAACGTTTTTGCACAGGTATGCGCGCTGATATGCGGACCCGTTATAACGATATGGTTTCTGATTTGGCTGAGTAATACTCAGACAAGTGAGGGCAAGTTAGCTCAATGTTCGAATTGAAACTCATTCCGTTTTATTCGTTTCATAGAACGCCGAAAACTGATGGTGCCTTTTGGCCACAAAGTAAATATCCGACCATTTTCATCCTTGTACCAGCTTTTGCAGCTTTGGCTCCACACAGTGCCTTTGAGCTGCTCTTGTATTCGGTCATCAAAACGCTCCGCGGCCTTTGGTTTCACGTCAATGGATTTAGCGCCGGTTTTTATGGTTTCCTGGATGCACTGCAGAATGTATTTGGCTTGCGCTTCAATGATTATCAGCACTGAGTTATGTCCCAGCACACTGTTGGGGCCCAGAAGCATGAAGTAGTTAGGGAACCCTGGCGCCATAACCGTCCGGTGCGCCCGGATGCCATCCTTCAGATAATCTACCATCTTTAGCCCGTTTTTACCGGTAATCTCCTGGCCATCGACCATCGTCAGTGGTTTAAATCCTGTTGCGTAAATTATGGTATCAGCTTCTCGGAATGTACCATCCGTGGTTTCTATGCCGCCTTCCACAATCTTGCTAATGCCGCCCGTAACGACAGACACATGATCCTGCTGAAGCGCAGGAAAATAAGTATCGGACGCCAGTATTCGTTTGCAGCCAAATGGGAAATCGGGTGTAAGCGCTGCGCGCAGTTCTTCGTCTGCGACTTGATCTTCAAGGTGACCGTGCGCAGCTTTACTGACAATACGAGACAGTATTTTAGACCCTTTAAACAAGGGGATGCGGCTTTCAAAAGCTAAATATATCATCAAACGGTGCAGCTTGGCTTTCCAGGGGGATCGTTGAAATTTGGCTTTTTGGTCGTCGCTATAATACGTATTTTCGCGCGGCATTACCCAATTTGGTGTCCGCTGATACATATCTAAGGAGGCAACCTTCCCTACAATTTCAGGGATCAACTGCAAAGCACTGGCTGCGCTGCCAACCACTGCCACTTTTTTTCCGGCCAGATCATGGCCGTGGTTCCACTGCGCCGAATGGAAGCTGACACCACCAAAAGTGTCCTTCCCTTCAATGTCAGGGAAATTCGGCACATGCAGCCCGCCAATCCCGCTTACTAGAAAGGCCACATTTTCTGTACGGCCATTCTTAAATTCAATTTGCCACTTACCGCCACTGTAAGTGGAGTTTGTGAGCTCGCACCCATATTCTATGTGCTCAAGCAGGCCGTACTTCCTGGCAACATACTCGCAGTAGTCCTGAATTTCAGCGCCAGCAGAATACAGTCTTGTCCAGTCGAGCTTGGGCTCAAATGAAAAGCTATACAGATGGGACGGCACATCACAGGCGACGCCCGGGTACGTATTATCCCGCCAGGTCCCTCCAACATTATCGGCCTTCTCAAAAATCGTAAAAGAATGGATACCCGCTTCTTTCAGCTTGATCGCCATACACATACCAGAAAAGCCCGCGCCAACAATCGCTATTCGCGGCGTATCTGCTGAACCTACCATCTTCAAGTTCCCTTATAACTATCCCTCTAAATTACTTAAGGCATCAAAAGCCCAAGTAAAGCCGTTAGTGATATTACTACWAGGGACCAAGGGGTTAGAACAGCCAGTAAATACGCATCATTGGCGCTAATTGGGTTTCTCGCTTGCCTATAACTAGCACTACTGAAATAGTCACCCCTTAGCGGACTAAATTGCAACGAGGGTTAACTGTGGCAGTAGACAGTAAATGGCAGTTCTGGATTGATCGCGGTGGCACCTTCACCGATGTGGTTGCCCGCCGTCCAGACGGCACGCTGTCCAGCGATAAATTTCTGTCAGAAAACCCCGAACAGTACAAAGATGCTGCCGTTTATGCCATGCGCCAGATTATGCAGGTGCCAGCAGGCGCACCCTTCCCTAGCCACCAGGTCTCTGCAATCAAAATGGGCACAACCGTTGCCACGAACGCGCTGTTGGAACGACAAGGCGAGCCAACGTTGCTTTTAGTGACGCAGGGTTTCAAGGATGCTCTTCTTATTGGCCAGCAACACCGAAATGACCTTTTCGCGCTCAAGCCCTCGCGGCCAAAGCCCATTTACGACCAAGTGATTGAGGTCGAAGAACGCATTGGTGCCGATGGCACAATTGTTCTTGAATTGGGCCTAGCGTCCGCCACTACGGCAATGCGAACGGCTTTCGTTAGGGGCCTCCGAAGCTGCGCAATCTGCCTCGTACACGGTTACCGGTACCCGATACACGAAGAGGCCCTTGCAACTGCAGCCGAAGCGGTTGGCTTTGATCAGATATCCGTCAGCCACCAAGTAAGCCCGTTGATGAAATTCATTTCCCGCGGCGACACCACTGTTGCCGACGCGTACCTTTCGCCCATTTTGCGACATTACGTTGACCAAGTGCGCAGTGCCATTGGCGATACACCGCTTTATTTCATGCAGTCAAACGGCGGGCTGGCGGAAGCAAGCGCCTTCGCCGGAAAAGACGCTGTCTTATCAGGCCCGGCTGGCGGCATTGTTGGAGCAGCACATACCAGCAAACGTGCTGGGGCTCGCCATATTGTTGGTTTTGACATGGGCGGCACTTCGACAGATGTCAGCCACTATAGCGGTGACTATGAACGCGTAACTGATACTGTTGTAGCGGGCGTACGCATGACAGTACCTATGATGGATATCCATACTGTAGCGGCGGGCGGTGGGTCTATTTGCACTTTCTCGCAAGGGCGTTTTCTAGTCGGCCCAGAATCCGCAGGCGCCAACCCTGGGCCGGCAGCCTACGGCAGAGGCGGACCGCTTACAGTCACGGACTGCAACGTACTTCTAGGGAAACTCCAGCCCAGTTTGTTCCCAGCTATATTCGGCCAAGACGGAGAGCAAACGCTAGATACTGAAGCAGTAACCGATGCTTTCAAAATCCTTGCTGCGAAAATTGAAGAGCAAACAGGCAACAGCCTTTCGGCCAAAGAAATTGCACGAGGCTTCATCGCCGTAGCAGTTGAGCATATGGCCCGCGCGATAAAGCGCGTGTCTGTTGAACGAGGACACGACATACAAAACCATGCCCTTCTTTCCTTCGGCGGCGCTGGTGGCCAACATGCATGTCTGGTTGCTGAAGCCCTAGGAATAACCCGCGTGATTGTACCGCCTTTTTCGGGCGTTTTGTCCGCACTGGGTATCGGCCTCGCGAACATATCCACAGTAACTGACAAAGCGACAGAGTGTGATATCAGTGATGTAAACACGCTTGCCAAAACGATTTCCGAATTGAGCGRCCTTGCCGAGCGTCGGCTGCTAAAACAGGGCTTAACGCGGGAAGAACAGAGCCACCAAGTAACGGCGCTTGCTAAATACGGCGGTAGTGACACAGCCCTCCCGATACCATTTGGAACCACTGACGAGATGCGGCATGATTTCGAGCGSGCACACCAGGCACAGTTCGGCTTCACCGACAACAACGCCTCGATTGTTCTGCAGTCCTTGCAAGTGGAGGCATCCGGCAAGAATGAAGGCGAGCCCCTGAGCATAGCAGCAAAAGGAACTAGCTGCGAGCCGGTGTCTTATACACAAATGCTGTATGGTGGAGGACAGCAAATAACGGCTGTTTATGACAAAGAAATGCTTTCTCCTGACCACAAAGTGCCGGGGCCAGCCATCATCATAGAAAACGGTGGCACCACGATTGTAGAACCAGGATGGACAGCTCACTTAACGGCCAATGACACTTTAGAAATTMACCAGACTATCCAATCAGGCCGCCAGYACGTTCTGACAGAAAAACCCGATCCAATCCTCTTAGAGATATTYAATAATCTCTTCATGTCTGTTGCCGAGGAAATGGGCGGTGTGCTTGCCCGCACGGCTCGGTCGGTGAACATCAAGGAACGGCTGGACTTCTCCTGTGCAGTTTTTGACCGCGCGGGGAGCTTAATCGCGAATGCCCCTCACATGCCGGTGCATTTAGGCAGCATGGGCGAAAGCGTGAAGGCAATCCTTGAAGCACGCGGCAGCTCCATAAAAGACGGTGACGTCTTTATGGTCAACGACCCATACGCAGGCGGCACACATCTGCCCGACATCACAGTTATTACGCCGCTCTTTTTAAGGAATGAGACCAGCCCCGCCTTTTTCGTGGCATCTCGCGGACACCATTCAGATATTGGCGGCATCAGCCCTGGCTCTATGCCGCCGCATTCATGTTCCATTGAAGAAGAAGGCATCCGCTTCACCGATTTCCATCTGGTCAAAGATGGTACCTTCAACGAAGAAGCCGTGCGCGCAGCCTTAGCTGCTGGCCCTTACCCTGCCCGCAGCCCCAACCAAAACATTGCGGACCTCAAAGCCCAAGTCGCGGCCAATAAGCGCGGCTGTATGCAGGTTATCAAGCTGACCGAACACTACGGCGCTGACTTAGTGCACGGATATATGGACCATGTKCAAGACAATGCTGAAGAGGCCGTAAAACAGCTTATTGGCAGATTGCAGGACGGCAGCTACAGCTATGCAATGGATTGCGGCGGCACCGTTAAGGTTGCCATTAAACTCAACAAAGTCAGCCGTACCGCTATCATCGACTTTACAGGCACAAGTGCACAGCTCGACAACAACTTTAATGCCCCGTTAGCCGTAACCAAAGCCGCCGTCCTTTACGTTTTCCGAAGCTTAACCGGGTGCGATATTCCGCTCAACGCTGGTTGCATGAAACCGCTCCACCTGATTGTGCCTAAGGGCTCGATGCTCAACCCCACCGCGCCAGCAGCGGTTGTCGCAGGCAACGTTGAAACCAGCCAGGCAGTCACCAATACGCTTTTTCTTGCAGCTGGCGCATTGGCCGCATCGCAAGGCACCATGAACAACTTCACCTTTGGCAATGACGCATACCAATATTACGAGACCATTGCCGGCGGCACAGGCGCAGGGCCAGTTTTTGATGGTACCGACGTTATTCAATCCCACATGACTAACAGCCGCCTGACCGACCCTGAGGTTTTAGAGTGGCGCTACCCGGTGAGGATACGGGAGTTCTCTGTCCGATCAGGTACTGGAGGCCGCGGTCGCTATACAGGTGGCAACGGCGCGACAAGAGTATTCGAATTTCTAGAACCCATGGAAGCTGCGATTTTGTCCAGCCACCGGGCAGAGGGCCCACCCGGCCTAAATGGTGGTGCAAGAGGGACAGTTGGAAGCACTTATGTAACCAGGGTTTCTGGCGCCGTTGAAAAACTAGAAGCATCAGGCCGTACAGATATTGAAGCTGGCGACACTATAACAATCCTAACTCCGGGCGGTGGTGGATTTGGGTGACCAATCTGATAACGCCATCCCCGTGCCGTCACAGATCAGAGGCACAGTTCATCCTTTAGAACAAACGGCGCACTTAGTTGCTTCACCGAAAAGTCTTTTCTTTTTCCTAAAGAGCAATACTATATCATTACCGGACCTTGGGGAGACGATTAATGCGCTTACATCATGTAATTATCTGTATTTTCGCGGCCAGCATTGGCTTGATATCCAACCCTGCCTACGCAGACAGACCAGACAGATRCTCTGATGGGCTGTGGAAAAACTCCTACTGTGTTAATCCGCTTGTTCCCAGATCAGTACTTAGTCCGGTTGTGCACAAGTCCGTAAAAAAGACACCGTTCGAAGTCGAAATCGAAGCCACTTTTGACATTTCCGCCGACGGCGTACCCCAAAAAGTGCGAGTGACCAAATTCGTGACAGGCAAGTCGGAAAATCAACGGTTTTTAAAGAGCTTTGAACGGGAAATTGGCAAGGCCCTACGCCAATGGCAATATTTCGCCTACATTGATAACTCTGAGGAAAGCCCACGCACCGACGTAACYCTAACATTTAGATATCTACTGCCAAGCAAAAGCAAACACAAAACCTCCCGAGCCGAAGGCTGTACGACAAGCTTTTTACCGCAGTTACCATCTCATTCCGGTGARAAAAACGACCCTTTGGTAAATATAAACATCTGTAAGCCCCCACTTTTTCCGCGCCGTCGCAAATTCGCCAAGAAATCAGAAAAGGTCCTTCTCAATTTCGACATAAATAGAGAAGGACGCGTCACTTCACCGAAACTAGCATCATCACAGCAGGAGAGCATATTCGCCAAAAGCGCGCTCCAGGCTCTTCGCACTTGGCGCTATATCCCTTACCTTGTCGCAGGCATACCCCAAGCCCGAGACAACCTCGAAATACCCTTYTATTTTGGGACATTACCGGACAGTGCTAACGACCACACATGCACCAGCATTCCTTCACGCCGTTCTTTGCGAAAACCCAAAGTGAAAATCAAACTCACATCTTGTGAACGGGACGATGCCTTACCCTCACAAGCCTGCCGACGCCTCAGGGGCAAGTATTAACAAGACAATCTTGCCACCAACCAACGAATACCTTTGCGCAGCAGCGCCTTAGCGCGCAGCTGGTGGCAATCGACTCGGCGGYGATCTCATTAGTGCGCCAAATCATCCCAATACCTTATTGACAAATAAGTCAATAGCTTAAGGCTTTGGTTTGACAGCGGCTTGCCGCGTTCTATAGTTATTTGAACAGCGCACAAAATCGTCTCCGCCTTTTTYTCGAGGATCTTATGACAAACACCGCAGAAGCCACCCAACATCGATCGCCGGCCCGCCTAAAAGATATCCCAGGAGAAAGCGGCCTACCGTTTTTTGGTAACACCTTTAGAATGTTGAAAGATCCGGAAGCCTACGGCAACGMRATGATCGMKAAATACGGWAAWRTWCACCGCAGCAATGTTYTTTTTCGAGACGTGGTGACTTTGATCGGCCCCGAAGCTAATGAATTTGTTCTGATGGATAAAGGTAAAAACTTCTCCAGCGAAAAAGGCTGGGCGTCGTACCTATCACGGCTTTTCCCGCGCGGGTTGATGTTGCTCGATTTTGATGAGCACCGGGCCCATCGGCACGTTATGGGCGCTGCATTTAAAACAGGCCCAATGAAAGGGTATCTTGAACGGCTGAATGCAGCCATTCCAGAAGGCATTGACGCGTGGGGCGAAATGGGCTCGTTCAAATTTTACCCTGCTATCAAAGAACTTTCGCTCAACTTGGCCTCGACTGTATTCCTCGGCATTGATCCAAAAGCCGAAGGCGACCAAATCAACAAAGCGCTTACCGATATGGTCTCTGCAGCCATTGGCCTTGTGCGCGTACCAATACCCGGGAGTTTGATGGCTAAAGGGGTTAAAGGCCGGAAATTTATGGTGAATTTTCTGACCAAACTTATTCCAGAACGTCGCAAGTCAGATAGCAACGATCTTTTTACCCGGCTTTGCCAAGCCGAAGATGAAGACGGCAACACCTTTACCGATCAAGAAATCGTCGACCATATGATTTTCTTGTGGATGGCAGCCCATGATACTATCACCAGCACGTTGAGCACGCTTGTATACGAGCTAGGACGTAACCGTGAATGGCAGGAAAAGCTACGCGCTGAAATCAAAGGACTTGGCCTCAACCACGAGGAAATGCCGTACGACCTTCTTAACAAAATGCCGCTAACGGAATATGCTRTTAAAGAAGCACTGCGCATGAACCCACCTGTTCCGGCGACCCCGCGCATGACTGTTCGCGAAGTTGAATTCGACGGCCACCGTATACCGAAGGACACAATGATAACCATTGGCACAGTCGCAACTCATAGATCTGAAGAAGTTTGGGACGACCCGAAAACATTTGATCCAATGCGTTTTTCACCTGAGGGCGGCGTTAAAGAACGGCACAGATTTGCTTGGATACCCTTCAGCGGCGGTGCACACATGTGCATCGGCTTGCATTTTGCCTACATGCAGATCAAGGTAATCATGGCGCAGCTTCTGCCCAAATACGACATTGTGCTGCCAGAAGGCTACACCACTGAATTTCAGATTATACCTCTCTTCAAGCCAAAAGACGGCTTACCTATAACTTTGAAAGCGATCGACTAAATGACCGGAAAAACTTTCGACTATATTGTTGTAGGCGCGGGCTCCGCTGGGTGTGCTATGGCCGCTAGGCTGAGCGAGAACCCCAGTGTGAGCGTGCTGTTGCTTGAGGCAGGCAGCAAAGACAATAGCATTAAGATCACCGTACCAGCGATGATCACCGAACTGATTAAGCCTAATCCCATGAACTGGAGCTACTGGAC
>JAESRJ010000205.1 GCA_016764715.1 Kordiimonadaceae bacterium
GGGCTTACCCGCGGAAAACACTACGGACTTTCACCTTGATAGCCACGCGCTTCTTCTCTGAAAGTTGGCGGTAGGACAGCATCATGTAAGCCATCATAAGTTGGCCTAGGGCAATGCCCCCAACTAAATAAACAATAGTAGCAGCCATGTTCAACTCCCTTACATCGTGCCCTGCTATATTACATAGGGTCGCGTAGGGCGTTTGTCACACCACTATTTTGTGTATTTGCAAATCAACACCCTACCCCGCTGATATTGCAGGGTTTTCTTTTTTTCGTACCTTGAGTAAATTCGCGTTTGATCGCCCGTCAAACTTCTACACTGGAACTCGAACTAGAAACATATATTTACGCCGCCCAAGCCTCAATTACATATTTTTCAAACTCATGCCCCACCTCCGCTGCAGCCTCTGGCATGTCGTAAGCTGGCCGGAACAGAGCAAGCTGGCGTTTATAGTTGAAGCCGCGCAGTTTTGTTGCCGTTACTCGGTCGTCTATCAGGCTTTTAGGAACCACAGTGCCGCCAATGCCAGCCGCAACCATTGCAATGGCGCGGCTATCGTTTTGCGTGCGGTATACGAGCCGTGGCCGTACATTATGGTCAGTAAAATAGCGGCTCGTCTCGCTCAGTACTTCGCAGCGCGTACGCACGATCATATAGGTCTCGCGCAGATCCGCCCCCGTAACATATTCCTTGCCTGCAAGCTTATGACCGTGCGGCAGAATGAAATAATAGCCCTCAGTTTTAAGAGGCAAAGCCCTTGTCTTTTCTTCGCCGTGATACAGGGCCAAAACATAGTCTAAACTACGGTCATCAAGCCGATTATACAGCTCCTGCTCTTTACCATCTGTAATTTCCAATCTGGCTGTAGGGCACGCTTTTAAGAAGCCCTCAAGTAAGGCACCTACCGAACGGTTGGATAGCGTTGTCAGCACGCCGATCCGCAAAATTGGGGTCGTTTCTGCCTCCTGAAGAGACTGAACAGCCAGATTGCATTCGTGCAGTATCGCCTTCGCACGCGGCAAAAACCGTGTCCCTGAGTCGGTCAGAAAAACACGCCTATTTGTCCGTTCAAATAGGATTTTCCCTACCTGTCTTTCAAGCTTTTTAATGCCCGCTGAAAGCGTTGGTTGCGTAACGTAAACCTTATCCGCTGCCTGCGTAAAACTACCCGTTTCAACGACAGCAAGAAAGTATCTCAGTAAGTATAAATCCATCATAGGCGTCATCTATCAATTCTATTTTCATCATCAATTTTACCAATAGCACACGGATGCGTACACTATCAACAATTGCCTCGTGGGTGCGGGGTTCACAGAATATTCTAAAAGAGACTTTGAATGGCCATACTGAAGTCAAGTGTTGCTGAAAACAGCGCCACTTTTCAAACCAACGCTCGCCATATGCAAACGCAGGTGGACGATCTTAAGGACAAAATCGCTGTGATCTCGCTCGGCGGGCATGAACGGGCGCGCGACAAGCATTTGGCGCGCGGAAAACTGCTGCCTCGTGACCGAGTGAACACGCTGCTTGATCCGGGTTCGCCCTTCCTCGAGCTTTCACAGCTTGCGGCTTACGGCATGTATGATGCTGATATTGCAGCGGCAGGCCTAATCACCGGCATTGGCCGAGTGGAAGGCGTTGAATGCATGATCGTCTGCAATGACGCAACGGTTAAGGGCGGCACGTATTATCCCCTGACCGTGAAAAAGCACCTACGCGCTCAGGAAATTGCCCGCGAAAACAGGCTGCCTTGTATTTACCTGGTGGATAGCGGCGGGGCAAACCTGCCCAATCAGGACGAAGTGTTCCCGGACCGGGACCATTTTGGCCGTATTTTCTATAATCAAGCCAACATGTCAGCCGAGGGAATTCCGCAAATCGCTGTTGTGATGGGGAGCTGCACAGCCGGCGGCGCTTATGTGCCTGCAATGGCAGACGAAAGCATCATCGTGCAGGACCAGGCTACGATTTTCCTTGCTGGCCCGCCTCTTGTAAAAGCAGCCACCGGCGAAATAGTTACTGCCGAGGAGCTTGGTGGCGGTGATGTGCATGCGCGCACGTCTGGTGTTGTCGATCATTTGGCCAAAGATGATTATCATGCGCTGGCGCTTGCCCGTAAAATCATCTCAAATCTTAATACTGAGAAGAAAATCCCTGTTAAACGCAGAGAGCCAGTTGCGCCGAAGTTTTCTCAAGAAGAGCTTTACGGCATCGTACCCAAAGATACACGTCAGCCTTATGATGTACGCGAAATCATCGCCCGCATTGTGGACGGCAGCGACTTTGACGAATTTAAAAAGCTCTACGGCGAAACACTGGTATGCGGCTTTGCTCATATTTATGGCTATCCCGTTGGTATCGTCGCGAATAACGGCGTTCTCTTTTCAGAAAGCGCGCGTAAGGGTGCTCATTTTGTTGAGCTTTGCGCTCAGCGCGGCATTCCGTTGGTATTCTTGCARAAYATCACCGGYTTTATGGTYGGCARAAAATAYGAAAAYGRMGGAATYGCYMRMRAYGGCGCYAAAATGGTAACCGCTGTTGCCTGCGCTAATGTACCAAAATTCACCATCCTTATTGGCGGCAGTTTTGGGGCTGGTAACTACGGCATGTGTGGCCGCGCCTACCAGCCGCGTTTCCTGTGGATGTGGCCAAACGCCCGAATCTCGGTAATGGGCGGTGAACAAGCGGCTGGCGTTTTGGCCACGATCAAACGTGACGGCTTAGAACGCCGCGGCGAAAACTGGTCAGCCGACGRGGAAGAAGCCTTCAAAAATCCGATCAAAGATATGTATGAAGTTCAAGGCCACCCATATTATGCAAGCGCGCGCTTGTGGGATGACGGTGTGATTGACCCTGCAGATACTCGCCGTGTGCTAGGCCTTGGCCTTTCTGCATCCATGAATGCACCCATAGAGCCGACGAAATTCGGCATCTTTAGAATGTAGGGGCAGAAAATGGTAGATACACTGATAACAGGCATCGACGACCGCGGCATCGCAACCGTCACGCTYTCGCGCCCAGATGTTCATAACGCCTTTAATGACGATCTGATCTGGGAACTGGACAACGCCTTCAAGAAATTGGGCACTGACCCTTCTGTACGCGCCATCATCCTAACGGGTGCGGGAAAAAGTTTCTCGGCTGGCGCTGATCTCAACTGGATGAAAGCAGCAGCTGATTACACCAAAGAACAGAACATGCGCGATGCGCTTTGTTTGTCTGGCATGCTTTCAAGCCTGAATGATTGCCCCAAACCGACCATTGCACTTGTCAACGGCGCGGCCTTTGGTGGCGGCGTCGGCCTCGTATCCTGCTGCGACATCGCTATTGCGGTGGACAGCGCAAAGTTCTCGCTCTCCGAAGTGCGGCTCGGTCTATCACCGGCGACTATATCGCCTTACGTCATTGCGGCCATTGGCGCACGGTCGGCACGGCGTTATTTCCAAACGGCTGAACGGTTTGATGCAGCAACGGCCTACCGCATTGGCCTTGTACACGAAACAGCCCCTTCCCTTCAGGAAGCCTTCAAAGTCGCCCACATGATTGTTAAAAACATTCTTGGCGGCGCGCCGGGCGCACAGGCTGAGGCAAAAGCACTGATCGCCGATTTCGCAGGCAAGGATATAACTGACGAGCTTCGAACTGATAGCGCATCGCGCATCGCCGACCGCCGCAGTTCAGATGAGGGAAAAGAAGGTGTCACCGCCTTCCTAGAGAAACGTAGTGCCAGTTGGAGCGAAAAGTCATGACCCGCAAGATCAACAAGTTGCTGATCGCTAACCGCGGCGAAATCGCCTGCCGGGTTATCACCACCTGCCAGCGTCTCGGCATTAAAACAGTTGCGGTCTTTTCTGACGCAGATGCAAACGCCCTTCATGTCGCCATGGCAGACGAAGCGGTTCATATTGGTCCAGCACCTGCCGCAGAAAGCTATCTGAGGGCAGACAAAATTCTCGCGGCTGCAAAACAAACCCGCGCCGATGCTGTACACCCCGGCTACGGTTTCCTTTCGGAAAACCCCGAATTTTCAGAGGCTTGCGCTGAAAATAACATTATATTTGTGGGCCCTTCTGCGACCTCTATGCGGGCGATGGCGCTAAAGGGCGCAGCCAAGAAACTCATGGTCGGCGCCGATGTGCCTGTTGTGCCTGGCTATCACGGCGACGACCAAACGCTGAAGACATTATCCGCAGAAGCCGCAAAAATTGGCTTTCCSGTCCTCATTAAAGCCGTCGCTGGCGGYGGCGGYAAAGGYATGCGCWCAGTTCAYAGTGCAGACGCATTGGAAGCAGGCATCGAAGCCGCGCGCCGCGAGGGCGAAAATGCCTTTGGCAACGGCAAACTGCTGATCGAAAAGCTAATCGAAATTCCGCGCCATATTGAGCTGCAGGTCTTCGGTGACAGTGACGGCAATGCCGTTCACCTCTTTGAGCGTGACTGTTCACTGCAGCGCAGGCATCAGAAGGTGGTTGAAGAAGCCCCGGCCCCTGGCATGTCTGATACTATGCGCCGCGCAATGGGCGACGCCGCAGTGCGCGCTGCAGAATCCATTGGCTATGAAGGCGCAGGCACCATCGAGTTTATTGTGGATGTTGCAGACGGCCTTGACGGCGCGAACTTCTACTTCATGGAAATGAACACACGCCTGCAAGTGGAACACCCTGTAACCGAGATGATCACAGGGCTTGACCTGGTTGAATGGCAACTGATGATAGCGGAAGGCCAACCTTTACCCCTTTCGCAAGATGAAATTGACGTATTGGTTGACGGCCACGCAGTAGAAGTGCGGCTTTATGCCGAAGACCCGGAGAATGACTTTCTGCCTGCAATTGGCGAGATCGGGCATTTCGACCCATTTGCCGACGTTGTATCGGGCGGCCGTATTGATGCGGGCGTACGCGCAGGCGATACAGTGACCATTCACTATGACCCAATGATCGGTAAGCTTATTGCCTGGGGTGAAGACCGGGCAGAGGCGATCGAAACCTTGACCAATCTCGTCATGGATACCCCAGTCACCGGCATCACTAGTAACCGTGATTTTCTACTCCGCACKTTGAAGCACCCAGATTTTATCGCTGGTAAAGTGCATACAGGCTTCATCGCCGAGCATAACGCCGATCTCATGCAGCCAATTGCTTTGTCGCCTTCCGATTACGCGATGGCCGCTTTTGCTATTGTTGCAGCCCGGCAAAGTAAAAAAGTATCAGACGACCCATGGGGCTTAACCGATAACTTCCGCCTGAACATGACAGCTACTGAAAAGCTTTGGTTTAATGTTGAAGGGGAAGAGTTCCTGACGGCCGACATGCTAGAGACCGGCACTACGGTCACCGCAACAATAGGCGGCGAAGCTTTCACTGCAATGAATGCAGTGTTTGCTGACGGGATATTGACGATCACTGTTGGCGAATTGCAACAAAGGCATGCCGTTTCAGTTAGTGCTGAGGAAGTGACGCTGGTCCTGGGCGACCGTACAATTGTTGTCAGTCGGCATTTGCGGGACGGTAATGCGGGGGATGATGCCGACGGCCCGGGCACAATCACTGCACCGATGCCGGGTAAAATTCTCGATGTAAAAGTAACCGAAGGCGAAGAGGTGTCTAAGGGGGACGCTCTTCTAGTACTGGAAGCGATGAAGATGGAACAAACCATCTCTGCGCCGAAGGACGGATTTGTAACGAACTTAAGTGTGAGCGTCGGCGACCAGATTACTGGCGGTGACGTAATGCTTATCATTGAAGAAAAGCAAGAGTAGCCAAAATGGCTGACGACCAAAACAGGCTAACAAAGGGATGCACCAATGTTTGAATTTCCACACCTGACGTTTAATCACGGCGAAGATATATCGATGCTGCGTGATATGACGGCTAAATTTGCCCACGAAGAAATMGCACCGCGCGCAGGCGAAATTGACGAAAAAGCTTACTTCCCAACAGACCTATGGCAGAAAATGGGCGCCCTCGGCCTTTTAGGCATGACAGCGSCTGAAGAATAYGGTGGCTCCAACATGGGCTATTTGGCGCACGTAATCGCCATGGAAGAGATTAGCCGCGCCTCTGCCTCTGTGGGCCTCAGCTACGGTGCACATTCTAACCTTTGCGTTAACCAAATTACCAAGAATGCCAGCAAAGAGCAAAAAGAACGCTTCCTGCCAAAGCTGATATCAGGCGAGTTTGTTGGCGCGTTGGCAATGTCAGAACCGGGTGCTGGCTCAGATGTTGTTTCCATGCGCTTAAAAGCAGAAAAGCGGAATGACGGCTAYCTGCTAAACGGCAATAAAATGTGGATCACCAACGGCCCTGATGCAGATGTATTGATTGTATACGCCAAGACCAACCCTGACGCAGGCTCCAAAGGCTTAACTGCCTTCCTTGTCGAGAGAGACATGGTTGGTTTCTCAACTGCACAAAAGCTCGACAAGCTAGGCATGCGTGGGTCGAACACGTGCGAACTGGTATTTGAAGATTGCCTTGTACCGTTTGAGAACCGCATGGGTGAAGAAGGCCAAGGCGCGAAAATACTGATGTCCGGGCTCGATTATGAACGTGTAGTACTCTCCGGCGGCTCACTCGGCATCATGCGCGCCTGTTTGGATACTGTTATCCCGTATGTGCACGAGCGAAAACAGTTTGGCCAAGCTATCGGTACATTCCAGCTGATGCAGGGCAAAGTCGCTGATATGTACACGGCATGGGGTTCTGCCCGCGCGTACGTTTACGCAGTTGCTGCAGCCTGTGACCGAGGCGAAACAACACGTAAAGACGCCGCTGCTTGCATTCTCTACGCCTCAGAAAATGCAACTAAGATGGCTGGCGAAACGATCCAGACACTCGGCGGCAATGGTTATATCAATGAGTACGCACCCGGTCGCCTATGGCGCGAKGCTAAACTTTATGAAATTGGCGCGGGCACCAATGAGATCCGCCGCATGCTGATTGGGCGAGAGCTATTTAACGAAACGACCTAAATCATACCAAAAGTTCGAATTCTCTGGAGCATCCGTATAACTACGGGTGCTCTTTCGTTTTTAGTACCATTTGCGGACCACTCTAAGAACAACCATTAATTTAACCGCCCTAACAAGACCTTACAGTGGTCTGTCTCGCAATACTTCCTTGCAAGAAAGTTGCAAACGCAACCAACTTCCCCCAACTAATCACATATTTCAAAAACAAGCATGATTTCTGCATAAAGATTGCTGAAATAGTGAATCTACGAAAGCTCATTTCTTTTAAGAAGTGTCATAATCGTTGCGACGCTGGTTCCAAAGAGACCAGAAAAGACCGCAAACCACTTAACGCACCCCCTTGTGGTTCAGATTTGTTGCCGAGTGACCGGTAAAAACCGGCACCGTATTGGAAGGACTATCTCTATGCCCGTTTTTGATTCCCGCAGCTTCAAAAACCACGAACAAGTGGTGTTCTGCGCAGATGAAGCCTCAGGCCTTAAAGCAATCATTGCGATTCACTCAACTGCGCTTGGCCCGGCTACTGGCGGCACGCGCTTTTGGGACTATGCCGCTGCACACCGCAAAATGGCACCGCTCGACATCGCTGAAGAGCGCGGCGAAGAAGATGCAATTTATGACGTGCTACGCCTATCACGCGGAATGTCTTTCAAAAACGCGCTTGCAGGTCTCCGCCTTGGCGGCGGAAAATCAGTTATTATTGGGAACCCAAAGGAAATTGGCAGCGATGATCTGATGCGCGCTTTTGGGCGTAACATCCAGCGCCTCGGCGGATCATAYTAYGCMGCAGAAGACGTWGGYACCAGCCCAGCRATGCTYGCARTKGCYAGYCAGTGCACCAGTTAYGTYTGYGGYCTGGACGACGTTGAGTTTGGTACAGGAGACCCGTCCCCTCATACAGCACTCGGYGTCTTCATCGGCATTCAAGCTGCGGTTAAATATAAGCTTGGAAAAAACAGCCTTGAGGGCGTCCGTGTTGCGGTACAGGGCGTTGGTAACGTTGGCCGGTCTCTAGTGGGCCATTTAATCGGTGCTGGTGCTGTAGTTTCCATCACTGACATCGTTGACGCCAATATTGAAGCGACTAAAAACCTCGGCGCYGTAGAAATCGTATCGCTCGACGGTATTCACGCGGTCGACTGTGATGTCTTTGCGCCCTGCGCCCTAGGCGGCGGTTTGAACCCGAAGACAATTCCAGAGATCAAAGCATCCATCATCGCAGGTGCCGCCAATAACCAACTAGAATGCGAAGGCGTTGAAGATAAAGAGCTGCAAAATCGCGGCATCCTTTACGCACCAGATTATGTGATTAACGCGGGCGGTATCATTTCCGTTGAAATRGARRYCKAYRSMGAAANWAACKSARRACRAMKWSMKCMRCRYKMMSRWWRWYSGCATTGGCGACACACTTGGCCGCATCTTCAAAGCCAGCGATAAAGAAGGCCGCCCTACTGGCATAATCGCCAACGAAATGGCCGAGCACATTATTCACCGTGCAAAACAAGCCAAGCTTGCTAACGCTGCTGAATAATTTTAGTTCCTAAAGTGTGGAATAGGCTCCGTTTAGGCGGGGCCTTTTTTGTGCCTGACCCACTCGTTTTATGCTCTTACATTTCCTGCCACTCCGCGTCATAATCTGGCAAGGGAGTAAAGACATGCACATGAAAACACATCTCAGCTTTGCTGGCACATGCGAAGAAGCCTTCGGATTCTACAAACAACTTTTTGGCGGCACGAATTTGGTCAGCCATACCTACGGGGAAACACCTTCCTCTAGCGACGTGCCCGCTTCCTGGCACTGCAAGATCGTGCACGCCACCCTAACTCTGAACGGCACGGCCATTAGTGGTGTTGATTTAGTACCCGACCTYTATAAAAAGCCACAGGGATTCTCCCTACTGCATGAAGTTAGCGAAGCCTATGAAGCTAAGCACCTATTTATGTCTCTTGCTGAAGGCGGGGCCATTCAAATGCCGTTACAAGAAACCTTTTGGGCACCGCTTTTCGGTGTGGTTGTCGACAGGTTTGGCGTGCCGTGGGAAATTAACTGCGCGGCGAATGAATAGTGGCCAGCCGATCACGGAATGGCCCCTTAGGAGACTAAGATGAAAAACCTGTTTTGTAGTCTCATGCTGCTCTTTGCCTTATCAACTACTAGCCAAGCGGCCCCTAAACATGAAATTATGGATGTAGACCGGGCCTTTGGTGTCATGGCAGCGGAAAATGGCATTCAAGCTGCGTTTCGCTATTTCCTTGCGGAAGACGCAGTGAAGCTTGACGGTAAAAAAGRTGCCACTTTYGGCASGGAACTTATTACAGCCAGCATGYCCAGCGATCCAAAGGTTGTGCTTCTTGAATGGGAACCGCAAGACGGGATGATMGCAGCGTCTGAAGACCTCGCCTACACCTGGGGCCTATATACCATCACCATCAATAGAGACGGTAAAACCAACMAACAATACGGAAAATACACGTCAATCTGGGTAAAGCGAGGTGGCGAATGGAAAGCCATCCTCGACATCGGAAATTCACGCCCCACGCCAAAACCCTGATGACGCAGCTTCTTCTCKATCTCCTGGCGTTGAAAGGAGGCTAAAGTACAGCGTTGGAGAGCTGTGTWAGGAACTCTATTAATGCCCAAGGCAAACAGAAARCGGCTATGCGACTTGAGTTTCGGTCGTCTTTTCAGCCTTTGAAACTTTCGCACATGGCAGGATCAGGGTGTAGACATTTCTGTTTTCAGAGGTTTCCAAAGTAACAGCCCCGCCGTGRTCCTCTGCAATGGTATGGCAAATACTGAGCCCCAAGCCATCTTCGGGCACAGGGCCATTGTCGTATATTGCAACGGTAAGGCCYGTCTCCGTTTTCTTGAGCTCAATCGATACTTCTGGTTTCCTGTGCTCAGCCAGTGATTTTGCAGAATGCGCGGCATTTAGAAGAAGGCTGACCAAGACTTGGGTAATATGCGTGGGTTTRCCGCGYACATCTGCATCAGTATCWGCGTTAGTATGCAATTGAACACCGCTGAACTGACCCAACGTATAGGTGAGTGCCTTTTTCACAGCAGCAGACATTGGAAAGATAATTTCAGCCTCGCCTTCGTCGTGGTAAGCGAAGCTTTTCATATTGCTTAGAACAGTGTTTATGCGCTGAAAGCTGCCGTCTACCTTATCAATTTTGTCTTTATGCTCGGTGCTCGCAATAATATTCTTGTCGGTTTGCAACATCCGAATATTTCCGCGCGCTAATGCCATCGGTTTATCTATCTCTTCCAGAATACCTGCGGCAATAACCCCCAGCGCATTCAGTTTTTCGCTTTCAACCAACTGCGCTTGTTTGCTTTCTAAAAGGAACCGAGTGTGTTTTTTGACTAAACGTTCAAGCCGCGCGCGCTCGGATAAATTCGCGAGGCGTGTTTTCACTTCAGATGTGCTGAACGGCTTTGTTAGAAAATCATCCGCGCCAGCCTTTAGCGCCTGTAGCTTACTGGTTTCATCAATGCGCGCCGTTAACATTATAATTTTAATGTCGCGAGTTACCGGGTTCGTTTTCAACTGGCGGCAAATTTCTAGTCCGTCAATACCAGGGAGCATAAGGTCCAATAAAATAACGTGCGGTTTGATTTTTTGGGCAATGGCTAGCCCTATGGTGCCATCAGCCGCAGTATTAATGTGGTAATCAGCACCCAGAAGCGTTTTAAGATAACTCAGCATTTCGGGTTCGTCATCCACTATAAGAATTGACGGCGCACTGGGCATAGCGGTATTTTGCAGTGCTTCATCAGCAACTGGTTCTTTCACTTCTTTATCAGCAGGTACGGATGCATTGATAGTTGCTCGTTGCGGCGGCTGCACGTGGTTTGCTTTAATTTGTGCTAAAGGCAGCCTCACAGAAAAACAGCTCCCGATGTTTTCCGCGCTTTCTACTGAAATGGTTCCCCCCGATTTCTCCACTAGGTCTTTAACTAGCGCTAAGCCGATACCCAGCCCCAAATGTTGCCGGGTCGAAGAAGTATCTGACTGGTGAAACCGTCTAAAGATGCTTTCGAACTCGCTCGACGAAATGCCGACCCCTGTATCTGTTACCGATACAATAAAGTGTGTTTTGTCATACTTTGATTTTACGGTAATAGTACCGCCGCTAGGCGTAAATTTGATCGCATTGGTCAAAAGGTTGGTAAATATTTTCTCAAGCGAAAGCGTATCTGCCATCGCGAAAGGGCTTCCGCCGCAAAGGTCTTTCTTAAAGGTGATATTCTTTTTTGCTGTCAGATGGCCAAATGAACCTGTGAGACCAGCAAGAAACTGGTTCATCTCCACAGGTTCCAATTGTTGAGTATATTTCCCTTCGTCGAGCCGAACAACATCAAGCAGATCATTGACCAAATTCAAAAGCCGCCAGCTATTGGCCTCAATGGCCTCCAGGTGTTCAATTCGAATTGGTTCAGCGTCTTTGTGAGCGGCAATCAACTCTTGAACCGGGCCAAGAATGAGGGTGAGCGGCGTACGAAGTTCGTGGCTCACATTAGCAAGTACATCCGTTTTTAACTGATCAAGGGTCGCAAGCTTTTCTACATTGTCAGCTAGTTTTCGGCGCAATGTAAATTCACGGGCCCTGTTTTTTACATTGAAATAGGCAGCTGTCATGCCGATGCCAATGAACAAAGAAAGGAAAAATAAATTACTCGCAAAATCACTAAGAATGAAAGGAGTGCCAGTATGAAGAAGACATGCGAGAATGTAGAGGGACATCGTC